>NYTQ01000140.1 GCA_002683585.1 Cryomorphaceae bacterium | reverse complement strand
CCTCATAATTCCTAAGGAAAACCTTGGATTGACATGGGTTAGGGTAGCAGCTAATGAGGGAATTACCTTGGGTATGACCCGAAGCTACAGTTGAATTAGAAAGAAACTGTTCGAAATTAAATGTAAACAGTTTTGGAGGTATCGTAATTAAAGAACTGATTTGCTCAGAAGAAACATACCCTTTCGCTGATGCAGGTCTTAAAGAAATTCCCTCTGTTTGGCCCAAAGTAAGCATGTTGCCTATCTCTATTCTTCTCTTGTTGCCATTAAAAATATTCCCTGAGCTGAAGTCCCAAAGTATCCACGCAAAGCTGTTATAGATTCCAGGGCCGAGATCATAATAGCCCAGTAGAACAATTTTATTATCAATGGGGTCAAATGCAGCATCTGTGACTAAGCCATTAACATCATAGCTTTCTGACGCAATCGATGAATAGACCCCTTCCCAATTATATGGGACGGCGTACTTTCGAACCTCCTGATTTTGCCAATTCTTGCTAAAAAGATATAACGAATCAGCAATAGATATAAACGCTTCACAATCATAATTATGCGCATTAGGTGGTCCGGAAAAGTCAAGCTGATCGCTGTATTTAAAAAATAATGTTTGGCCTGAAACAGTGTCAGTACTATTATTTATAAGTTCAGATTTATTAATTTTTATAATACTTAGGTCCTGGCGACTTCCTGAATTATTGCCAAAATCTCCAATAAATAAATGGGAGTCATTTTGGGTAAGCGCCTCCCAATCAATATTGTTAACCCCTTCTACAAAAACCTCACGAAGGATATTTCCAGAGGTGTCAAGCTCGTAAATCAACGTTCCATTGCCTCCATCATTTATCGTCCATAAGGACTGATTAATCAATGATAAGCCGGAGTTTTCTGCCAGTGCCTCAGTACTTAAATCCGCTACACTTTCTAATGTATATGAGGTCGTTTCATACAAACATGAACCATCATTTTCAATAGCGGATGCGTCGAAATTAATGGCTTGAGGGTCTGTACACCCCGATTGACTAAACGGGCTATTTGCAATGAAAATGCAAACTATTACAGAAATAATTTTTTGCTCCAATCGTTTGATTCGTTCGATGATATAAGGCCTAAGTTAAGTAAATAGGAAACTACGTCTTCATGCCGGGCGTTTAGGTTTCCTGGGACATTGCACCAATCTGTTTGACTAAGCCATTTTTTTACCTGATATAAATCAATGTTGTATCTCCAAGAAATAATCTCTGCCGTTCTCGAAGACTTTTTCACTTCTGCTGCTTTTTTTGCTACAATTGTACACATTTTCTCAAGTGCCTTTGGATGATTTTGAATCACCTCATTTCTCGCCGCTATTACAAATGAAGACCAAGGTGTGACAATATCACCAATGCGTCTACATTTTTTTTGGCCCACATATGGGTTTGTCGTATACTTTTCCCACAAAAAAGCATCCGCTTCATTGTTTTCTAGGGCCCATAAGCCCCCATATATATCTCCCACTACATTGAAGTTTAACTCTTGTTTCCATCCTGCTTTATGACCTAAGACATAAGACATTAAATGCGAACCAGAGGCTTCTCTTGAAATCGCAAAGGTTTTACCCTCTAGCTGATTGACAGCTGTAAAACCTGAATGATAAGGAACGTGTATGCCCCAACACAACGGAGAAGCCACGAAAACGCGCAGTATTTTTGCTTCTAACCCCTGTAAAACAGCCCTTGTAATTCCTTCGGTAAGCACGACGGCCACGTCAATTGACCCTGTTTGTAGTCCTTTAATCATTTGACCTGTACCTCCGCTCATGTCCGACCAATGGAGCGAGACCCCTTGTTCTCGAAATAGACCTTCTTCAATTGCCAAACGCCATGGGAAATTAAAATGCTCAGGAACACCGCCAACTTTAAGCCCTACTCTATCCATTGGGCTGGAATATTTGTTTTTCATAAAGTGTGTTGTACTTTCCTTCTTGTTTGATCAGCTGTTGATGCGTACCAGATTCTATAATCTTTCCTTTTTCCATAACCACAATGAGGTCGGCATTTTGAATTGTACTCATTCTATGTGCGATAACAATTGAGGTTCTACCTTTTGTAATTTGCTCCGTAGCCCGCTGTATTAAAGCCTCTGATTCATTGTCTACACTTGAGGTCGCCTCGTCTAAAATTAAAACTTGAGGGTTGTATACGAAAGCTCGAATAAAAGACAAAAGCTGCCTTTGCCCCACGGACAAGACAGTTCCTCTTTCACCTATTGAATAATCATAGCTTCCTGGAAGTTGAGAGATGAAATCATGGGCCCCAACAGCCTTCGAAGCTTCAATTACCTGGGCACGTGTAATCTTTTCATCTCCCAGGGTAATATTATTATGTATCGTGTCAGAAAATAAAAATATATCCTGCAAAACAACCGCAATATTTTTTCTTAAATAAGACAATTGAATGTCCTCAATTTTTACCTGTCCTATTCGGATTTCTCCACGTTCGTGCTCGTAAAACCGACCTAAAATATTCACAATAGTGGACTTCCCCGCACCCGTAGAACCAACAATAGCCACGGTTGTTCCTTTTTCAATATTTAAGTCAATATCTCTTAATACATCTTGTCCCTCTTTATAGGCGAACGAAACCCCTTTAAATGATATATCGGCATTAAAATCAACCTCATCAAGAGACCCTCCAGATTGTCGCTGTACGTCATGGTCTAAAATCTCGAATATTCGTTCGGCCCTTACAACACCTCGTTGCAGCACATTGAACTTGTCAGCCAATTGCCGAATTGGTCTATANAGCTGATAAATCCATAAAGTAAATGCAATAATTTGACCGTACATAGCCTGAATCTCAANATCCGACTTTCCGTCCACACGCAGAGCACCCCAGACCAACAAAAAAGCAATAGACAAAGAACTAAGTATCTCCACAACGGGGAAAAANATAGAGTTCGCCCATACTGCATTGATGTGCGCCTTTCGATGGCCCTTATTAATTTCCACAAATTTCGAATACTCTTCTTTGTTCTTATTGAATATCTGAACAATGGACATTCCTGTCAAATGCTCTTGAACAAAGGTGTTAAGTTTGGTTACCTGTAATCTTTCAAGCTGAAAACTAGAGCGCATAGCTTTTGCAAAAATTCGAGTTGCTACNATTAAAAGCGGGATAGGAATGAGTGTCATCAGAGACAGCTGCCAATTNGTAATAAACATTAGAGAGAGTACCATNGTAAGAGAAATTAAGTCTCCGGATATNTCCATTATTCCTGAAGAGAAAACCTGTGTAATGGCTTCAAGGTCTGAAACAACGCGAGTGACAAGGGCTCCCACAGGAGTTTTATCAAAATACTTCATCCGAAACGAAACAATATGTTTGAATAGATTTTTTCGAATGTCACGGATAACCGACTGAGCCAAAAGATTGGAAAAAAAACTCGACGCAAATTGAAGCANCCCCTCAACCAATAATAATCCTGCAATTCCTAAAGACCAAGCTAGAAGAAGCTCAGCATTCTGGCTATTGACAATATAACGGTCGACCATTNTCCCAATTAAATAAGGGCGAAATGGACTTAGGAAAGAAAGGAATATAACACAGAATGCCGCCAAACCAAAAAGGGACTTATAAGGCTTCACAAACCTTATGAGTCGCCCGAACATTTTGAGGTTTTTCCTTTTTTGATTCATGTTCAACAAATTTACTTTAAAACATTTGTTACCCATACTTTTGTTCAAAAAATTGAAGCACGCCAAAGTTCATAAAAATAGATGGTTGTAAATCAGCAGTTTTATTTGACGAATCTATTATTTTATGTACTTTTGCAACCTATTTTCTAATAGAAAAANATGGGCGTTAAAATATTTACAGGACGAGCATCTGAGAAGCTTGCGAACAGCATAGCAAAACAGTACGGGCAAGAGCTCGGAAATGTTAAGGTAAATGTATTTAGCGATGGGGAGTTTCAACCTTCATTGGAAGAAACCGTTCGNGGNCAAGATGTTTTTATTGTTCAGTCCACGATGCCTCCCACAGAAAACTTATTTGAGCTTTTACTTCTTGTTGACGCAGCACGACGTGCTTCTGCACGAAAAATCATTGCAGTAATACCGTATTTTGGTTTTGCTCGTCAAGACAGAAAAGACCAGCCGAGAGTTGCGATTGGAGCAAAGCTGAAAGCAAATATGTTAATGGCAGCTGGAGTAGATCGAATAATGACCATGGATTTTCATGCAGATCAAATTCAAGGATTTTTTGAAGTTCCAGTGGACCACTTATACGCTTCCACTTTGTTTTTAAAAGAAATTGAAAAACTACCTTCTGACAATATTGTTATTGCTGCACCCGATGTTGGAGGAGCAAAAAGAGCAAACTCTTATTCTAAAAAATTAAACTGCGGCCTTGCACTTTGTCATAAGCACAGAAAAAAACCTAACGAAATTGCAGAAATGACTGTAATCGGTGACGTTGCCGGGAAGGATGTACTTATCATCGATGATATGTGCGATACTGCAGGAACCCTTACTAAAGCTGCTGATTTGCTNATGGACAAAGGAGCATTGAGCGTACGCGCTTTTTGTACACATGCTGTTCTTTCGGGACCTGCATATGATCGAATCAATGCCTCTCAGCTTACAGAACTAATCGTAACNGACACCATTCCTTTGAACGGGGAGAGTGAAAAAATCCGTGTAATTACGGTTGCAGATTTATTCTCTGATGTCATTAAAAAACTAATAAGCAACGAGTCTATTAGTTCACACTTTGTAATATCTTAAATAAATATAAAAATGAAAAAAGCACAATTGAGCGGTTCGCTTAGAGCGAACGTAGGGAAAAAAGACGCTGCTTCTCTAAGAGGAGAAAGTAGAGTCCCGTGTGTCCTTTATGGGCAGGGTGAGCAAACTCACTTTTCGGTTAAAAGAGTAGAACTAGATAAAATTATCTTTTCGCCCGAGGTCTATCAAGTAGAATTGGATATTGAAGGTAAGAAGGCAACAGGTATTGTTAGAGAAGTCCAACAACATCCTGTTAAAGACACCTTGCAGCACGTAGATTTTTACGAGCTAAATGATAGTAAAAAAGTAAGAGTAGATCTTCCTGTAAGAACAAAAGGAGCTGCAAAAGGAGTTCTAAACGGAGGGAAATTAAATATGGCGTTTAGGACGCTTTCTTGTTTTGGTTTACCCGGCGATCTTCCAGATGCGATTACTTTAAATATTACGCCTATCAGAATCGGTCAGTCTATTAGAGTTTCTGAGGTAAATATTCCTGGAGTAACGATTTTAGATCCAGCTAGTGCNGTTGTTCTTGGTGTGAAAATTTCTCGTGGTGCTGTTGATGATGAAGAAGAAGAAGAAGCNGTTGAAGGAGAAGGAGCTGAAGGNGCTGAAGGAGAAGGANCGAAAGAAGAAGGCGGTTCTGAAGATAAATCAGAAAAATAAACCNTTCATTTTGAAAAATTTAAAGCCGCCTCGTGCGGCTTTTTTTTGCTAAAAATTCACAAATGAANGCCTAAAAACTACTTTTTCAAGTGAAATCACTAACTTCGTTTCTTACCTAATTATGCATCCAAAATCACTCATTATTATTCCTACCTACAACGAAAAAGAAAACGTTGAAAGGATGATTGATGCAGTTTTAGGTTTAGAGCTCGACCTTCACCTGCTCTTCATAGATGACAACTCACCTGATGGCACAGCAGAGCTAATTGAGCTTGCTATGAAAAAAAATCCCGAGCGTATTTTTCTTGAAAAACGCGCAGGAAAACTTGGCTTGGGTACAGCATATATTCACGGGTTCAAGTGGGCGATTGAAAAAAAATATGACTTTGTTTTTGAAATGGATTGTGACTTTTCACATAACCCTAAAGATTTAACAAGGCTTTATGATGAACTACAAAATGGTTTTGACCTTGTTGTTGGTTCAAGATATTGTAAGGGTGGAAAAGTGAAAAATTGGCCCATGAAAAGAATCCTTATGTCCTACTTCGCAAGTGTTTATGTTCGAATTATACTATTCATTTCCATTCGTGATACAACAGCAGGATTTAAAGGATACAAATTGAATGTTCTTGAGAAAATAAATCTCGATGCCGTCACCTTTAAAGGCTATGCTTTTCAAATATGTATGAAATATGCCGTTATAAAGCATGGTTTCAAAACAAAAGAAATTCCAATTACATTCGTGGACCGCGTACTAGGAGATTCTAAAATGAGCACCGGGATATTTAAGGAAGCCTTTTTAGGTGTTTGGAAAATGAGACATATGAAGCTATAATGGATTATATTTTAAAAAACGGTATTGTTGTCAATGAGGGATTAAAGCAACAAAATGATATTCTAATTAAGAATGGTAAAATCCAAAAAATCGGAAAGAATATTTCGGCAGACAATGTCCAAGTGATTGATGTGACAGGAAGCTATATCCTTCCTGGTTGTATAGATGATCAAGTTCACTTCCGAGAGCCTGGCCTAACACATAAAGCTTCAATATATACTGAGTCTCGGGCTGCAGTTGCGGGAGGAATTACTTCCTACATGGAAATGCCCAACACAGTCCCAAATGCAACTACTCAGAAGCTCTTGGAAGACAAGTATGTTATCGCTTCTAAAAATTCAATTGCAAATTACTCATTCTTCATGGGAGCCACCAATGACAATCTTGATGAAGTTTTAAAGACCGATCCTAAAGCGGTCTGCGGCATTAAAGTGTTTATGGGGTCTTCGACTGGAAACATGCTCGTTGATAATAAAGAAACCCTTGAGGGATTGTTTTCGAATGTCAGTATGCTCATTGCCACACATTGTGAAGATGAACAAACAATACAGAGGAACTTACAAAAAGCGATAGAAGAATTTGGAGAGGATATACCGATTGAAATGCACCCAATTATAAGAAATGAAGAGGCCTGTTACCTTTCATCGTCACTTGCTGTCTCATTAGCCAAGAAGCATGGGGCTAGACTTCATGTATTGCACATTTCTACAGCCAAGGAGACAGAATTATTTGATGCCGATACCCCTCTTGAAAAAAAGAATATTACAGCCGAAGCTTGTGTACATCACTTATGGTTCTCAGATCAAGATTATCAAACCCTTGGGACCAAAATAAAATGGAACCCCGCTGTAAAAAGCATTAAAGACCAAGAAGGCATCTGGGAGGCCTTACTTGACAACCGAATTGACGTTGTTGCCACAGATCACGCTCCCCATACACTAGAAGAAAAAAGCAATGCTTATTTAAATGCGCCGTCTGGAGGCCCTCTTGTGCAGCATGCACTACTGAGCATGTTTGAGCACGCCAAGAATAGTAAAATTTCAATTGAACGCATTGTGGAAAAAATGGCCCATAACCCGGCCATATTATTTAGAATAGAAAAGCGCGGCTATATTCGTGAAGGATATTTTGCTGATCTCGTAGTTGTAGAACCTAATTCCGGTGAAACAGTAAGCTCAGATAATATTCTTTATCAATGCGGTTGGTCTCCTTTTGAGGGAACTCGTTTTTCAAATCGCATTGACAGAACTTTCGTCAATGGTAAAATAGTATATGAGAACGACCGCCTTATTGAGGCGGGTCTTGGAGAACGGCTTTCTTTTAAAAA
>NYTQ01000139.1 GCA_002683585.1 Cryomorphaceae bacterium | reverse complement strand
TCATCGTAAATCTTTTGCTTGTACTTTGGTGTGCCGTATGCGGCCATGCCCATCAAGATGTATTCCTCTTCCGCAGGTTTCAGTCCACAACGATGTGTGAATGCACTGTAAAGTATTCCTATGCTGTGCGGATAGTTAAGTGTTTCTTTTCTTTCAACCCATGTCTTGTCTGCCGTTGATATTGATACAGTCTCCCATTCTCCTATTGCGTCTACCGTTAGTATTGTTGCTCCTGTGTCCTTGAACGGCGATGTAAAATAACCGGCCGCCGCGTGTGAGTCATGGTGTTTTACATACTCATCAATTTTAATGCCGAAGTTATCTAGGTGCCATTGTGGCATCTCTGTATAACTTAANGCNGTTCCCCATTGTCCTGCATATANNTGTCTTGTNTTTTTCANNAANGGNTTNTCNTANTANACNACNTTGTNAAANGGNCCAAACGTGTTGGCCTCATCAACTATCTTTTGATTAAGNTAATGATCGTTTTTAATTTTTGAATAACGTTCGCTGTGTGCCGCCCACAATATCTCACCTATGCCTGAACTGTAATCCACGACAGCCATTGCGGCATCGTGATTCATGCAATTGATTCCTAGTATTCTCACTAAAAGTCTATCCTTATTCCTATATCGTGATTGCCTTGTATGACGTCAAAGTTGTAGACTATGTTATATGTGTGCCAAAACTTTCTATACTTCAATGGTATTATTTTGGTTGTGTGATAATGTGCAAATCCCCTTGCAATAAAGTAAGTGACTACTTGTGCCTCACTTGGATGTTTGCCCATAATTTTATTTTTTTCATAGTAAGCATCGTTGTTGGCAATCTCAAGCGTTTGTAACATATCGATCCCTTGTAAAATATTAAAGGCAACTATCGCTTTTTTGTCAGTTTCTGTAAGAGGTTCTTGATAGTACTTCTGCAGGTCTATTGCATATGCTTGGCCCAGAAGTAAGATTGATATTAAAATTGTCTTCATTTTATTTTGAACCATCCTTTCGCCCTGTCTCTGAACTTCTCCCATTCATCTAACTCTATGTCGTATTCGAAGTTCTGTGTTGTGAGGTTAACTTGTACTTCTTTGGCGCCATTCTTTAAGTGAAACTTCCTTGCCATGTCCGTCAACGGCGATAGTGTAACTAACCTGCTCAAGTGATTGGAGTCCTTGATCATTTTGTACACTTCGTTTACCATATGCTTACCGCCACCTTTCTTCTTGGCCCATACAGTGTATGCTATCGCTATGTTACCTTGTATCCCTGCTCTGTGTACTGCCTGCATGGCGGCGTCTTTGCTTAACCTGTCCATTTCCTCAACACTCTTTGGGATGCCGTGTGTGAATGCGAAACACATTACGGCCGCTATATCGCCTTCCTCGTCCTTGATGCCGTATATCTTTCTTCCGTATGCCTGTCTAAACTCTAGGCTAAGTTCCGGCCTAACAGGATCTTCAGTCACATCTATGAACGGTAGTTCTATCAATTCGAACTTGGGTTTCTTTTCCAAAACCTTTTTTATTTTTTCAAGTACCATTTTATTTGTATATGAATGGATCTTTCTTTTTCAACTCTTTGAGTCTCTTCCTGTAAGCTCTTTCTTGTTTGAACTTGATCCAAAGATTCTTTATCCAAGTTAGCATTATATTCCTCCTATTAGTTCGTTTGCTGTAGGTAATATACATTTTACGGCCTTTTGGTGTGCTTCGTCAAGTGGATGTGTTGTACCACGTGGAAAATTGTTTAAAAGAGCCCATTGATTAAAACCCATACAACGTTCGCCAAAGAAAAACCATTTGGAAATATCAATTTCCGAGTGCAGAGCAGACATGAATTTGTCTTTGTCCTTGTGGTGTTCAAGTTCGTTGTAAAACAGTCCATTGTCAGCCAGCGTGAACAGGAACCTAATTTTCTTCTTTTCCAACATATTTTGTAACCAAATAATACTTTTCCAACTGAGATAGGTCTCATGGTACTCGTTGGCGGCGTGTTTGTAAATAGATTCAGCAAAATCCCTGACTCCGGTTTCTTTGAAAATTTCCCTTCTCGTCTTCCATTGTTCCTGTTGTGTTTCGGAACCTTGTATGTGTTGGAATGCTTCTTCATGTCCCGTGTTAGTGTCCCATGGCGAGATTGATGCCCAACGTGTGTTTTCTAATTCTCTGTGTCTAGGCATGGCCCAGTCGTACCTCGAAATGAAACTCCACATCACAACGACACAACGTATCTTGGAGGGCTTCATAGAAGACACAGCATTAAAGACTCTCCTTGCTATGCCACTGTTGCCTGTACCGGGATATGCCGCACAGACATAATTCTCTTCATCACGCATTAATCCATAAGCCCATGTTTTCTTACTAGGAAACTTACCTTCCTGGTCATCACTGAGCTCATGCCCAAAAGTGAAACTGCAACCGCCTGCTATAAAATTTGGTTTACTCATATATTTTAAGTATGTTATTTAAAAGTGGAAACATGTCTCCAAAATTTTCTTTCCTGTATTTGTCTGTCTGTAATATCCGTGCTTTACGCCTTTCCCTTATTTCCTGGGAGTCTCGGTCGGCGGCGTTCATAAATCGTATGCTGGGCTGATAGTCAGTAAGCATATGATACCTGTCCACTACTATGTCTTTGACTTGTTGTGGTAAAGTCTGTATGTTGAACACGTCTGGATCGAAACAGGTGTTTACGTAGAAAAACTTTGGTTGGAACTGTGCCACCCACAGTGCCATTTTCGCCCAATTGAAAACGTTGAATATCGACACCGTTGAACATATCTGAAAATCCATGTTAGGCGTCTTACGTTGTTTAAACTTGACGAGATTTTGATTAACTTCTCGCCATTTTGCAGGATGACGTTGGTACTCGAATGGCTCGCCAACATCGTCTATACTGAATGCCACTTCTACGTGCTTGAAGTAACTCCATAGATCAAATATCTCCTGTGGTGGCAACTGCGTGCCATTTGTGTTGTAGTGTATGTCTATGTTCTTTGCATACCCTTTTTCGACACAATGCATTAGGATCTTGAAGTGATCCTTGATCATGAACGGCTCGCCGCCTGTGAATTCAAAATACTCCACAAACTTTAGGTCCTCCTTTAGGTCATCAAAAAACTGTGGGTTACGTTTTGGCCATCCGCCTTCACGTAAATTTTTTAGTGCTACAGGATTTTCTCCATAATCCATTTCTTCCTGTGCCCATTTCGAGGAACTCCACGATCCGCATATCCTACACTTTAAATTACACACATTACCCAACTTAAAGTCAATGAACTTGAGTGTTGGCTCGCTATTGGGTGTCCAGTCTGTGAGACTTTGTTTCATCTTGTATATGGAATTCTGCCTCTTGGAAGTCTTGCCTGCGTCCTCTTCCTGCCAACAACTCTGACAACCGTTTGGTCTTTCACCATTACGGAATTGTTCACGTAAGTTGTCCATGTATTCTGTGTCTTGTATGGACTTGAGGCTTTGCTGGTATACCTTTACTCCAGGTACACTGCCTTTATAAAGACAGCATGGTGACGCACCACCATTGACATCCACTTCTAAATGTGTCCAAGGCAACGGACACACGTTTGATTTTATATATTTGTCCACCACTCTAGTATTTCTGGTTCATTTGCTAATATTTTCTTTATATCTGTGCCTCTACGTTTATCTATAGTTTCACACTGTGCTTTTCCATCTTGCCAACCCTTTTTACAAGTTTCCAGATCGTATCTTTCATCGTTTGTTGGATGATTCATTAAATCATCTAGTCCTTCAAGAAACGCTAAATTGAAAACGTTTTTCTTTTCATCTTTATATCTTGCTTTTACCTTCATAACAATTTTATTAAGAAGTTTCCTTGGCAAAAATAATGGACTCATGTAGGTGTCTGGAGCAAATGTGAAAACTTTCTTGCACAGCAAAGGTATCTTNAGTTCCTTCTGTAATTCATACATATTGGTCAAGTCAAATAAACCAGGCAGTGTCACTGTCAAATCGAGTTGTAATTGTCTCGGATGCTTTGTCCATTTCTTAGCATACCTCATGTTTTCTAACCATTTCTCATATTTTAATCCTGTTCTAATATATTCGCCAATTTCCCCTGTGGCATCTATTGATGCATTTATCTGCCAGTCTTGGTACTTAGATAGCAGATCATCAAAAAGGTTTTTTCCAAAGTAAGTGATTCTACTCATGTTTGAATTGTATCTAGCATACACTTCGTTAGCGTATCCTAAGTCTATTACCCTTTGCATCGCCGTCCAGTGTATTTTCCACATCAAAGGCTCCCCGCCACACCAATAAAATTCTTTTACGTTCTTATTCTCCACTGATTCTAAAAATTCTTTCACAACCTGTTGATCATGGAATGCCTGCAACTGGACCTTTATATCTTTCTGCATCCATGGTTCCAGATCACCTGCTTTTTTATTTTCAGTTTCCCAACTAGAACTTAAAGGCGGTCCACACATACGGCATGTAAAATTACAAAGATTACTGAAACGGTAATCCCAACTAGTAACATTCATAGATGTCTCTCCGTGTTCATCTGTGGTATCAAACGCTTCATCAATTTGATCTTTGTAGAACCTGTTGAAATGCTGTCTATAAACCTGTGCATTCAAAAGTTTATGATTGCAGGTTGCACACTGCGGTNTTNCCNCCCCCGCCATTAATTTGAGCCTTATACCTTTCATGTATTCCGAATTCCAATGCTCGTCAAGTGTAAGCATTTTCAATTCTTTACTGTCAGGTCCACTGCTATCAATGTACTGTTTAAAATTAGTTGATTTTTCAAGAGAAGCACAACATAGACGTCTTTCTAACTGTGGGGATATAAATGTATGAGTCCACGGAGCCATACAGAATGTTTTATTACCCTCGTTGGGTTTAATTTTTTTCATACTTGTCAAATAAGTCTTTCCATTCAGGAAATACATCAGTGAAATTTTCATTCCTTATTTTGTCGTATTTCCTTGTCTCCCTAACAAACATTGGTAGATGCTGAGACATATCTTTCTTATTCATCCAGTCCAAAGCAGATTCAAAACCTTTTGTTGCTCTAGTAAGGTGATCATGTGTTTTTAACCATTCCATGTGTTCGTTGTATTTCGCAGTCACTTTATCTTTTTCTTCTTGTGGCAATAGATCCATACGTTGCCACAAAGGGTATTGTAGAAGGTTAAAGTTAAAATCACCTCGTTTGATCAAACCTTGTTCTACCCAACTCTTGTGGAAATCAAGTACATGAAGACAGTTAGACAATCCAACCGTGGCAGAAATGTAAAAGTCTACCTGAGGACATACTTCCATCATACGCTTACGATTTGCTACTATTTCTTCCCATACAGTTCCTTTCCGCATCAACTCTGCTCTAGGTCCTTCAGCATCAAGACTGGCACCTATTGATACAGAATCAAACTTGTTCCATAACTCGAATATGTCAGTGCCTTTGAATTTAGACTTACTGAAGTTTGTGTTGTATATCAATCTCACATGATACATCTTACGTTTATCAAGTTCTTTAAGTATACGTAAATGCTCTTCCATAATAATTGGTTCACCGCCTGCAAAATAGAACTGTTCTACATGATCAAATTGTTTGAGTAATTGATCCCATATGTCATTACTGCTCCTGCCTGCTTTCATTATCTTTGCGTGGTCGGGTGGAGCACCTGTAAGTTTTTTGTGATCTTCGTACCAATTACTGCTGAACCATGTTCCACAACTCCTACAAGCCATATTACACAGATTTGAGAAACGTATATCCCAATACTTGATAACAAAGTCCGCTGTGCCGTCAGGCTTTGTGTTCTCTGTCATGTTGATGTTGTGTCCAAAGTGTTTGTTAGAACTTAAACGTAGTGAGAAGAAGCCTGATTGCTCTTGGTCATAGCACTTAACACATTCCCTAGACTTCTTGTTATTCAACATGTTAAGTCTCATCTGTTTCATTTTGTCTCCGTTGAACACTTCTTCCATAGACTGTTCATTGACATTTCCAACGTGTAACTTGTCAAAAGCAAAACAGCAAGGATATGCCCTGCCATCTGGAAATGCATGGAGGTGCATCCATGGTAGCATACAGAATGATTCGCTATCGATCAATAACTCCTTTTCCCTAGGAGTCATATCTTTTATCTTAAGTTTCTCGGGCTCTTTCGCCCCATACTCATATGCCACGGTACCATTCTCCTATAATTGGGAAAGTTTTTACAAAGTCCTTTCCTGATCGTTTGTCGTATTGACTATAAAATGCTTTAAAGTCCTTCTGTAATTTACTCTGTTCGGCCGCACCTGCGTGTGGTGTTTTCACAACATCCAAATAATCTATTAACCTTTGTACTTGATTTACTTCCATGTGTTCCAGATATTTTTCATTATTACTTAAGAACTTTACCAAATTCAATTTAAATTTATTTCTAAGTTCGTCTGGTAGCACAAGCGGTGATTGAAAACTAGGAAATCTTAATATATTGAGNGTGAAATTTATTGTTGGTCCGTACACTTTACTTGCACTCTTGAACCANACCATCTTTTCTAAGAAATCAGGCAACGTTTCTAAACACAAAGCATTTATAGTTGCCATGTTGTGTATTTCGGAAGGTACTTTATCCACCATCATGTGTAGAAGGTTAGAGTGCCATGTTCCAAAGTCTAATCCATCCCTAATGTATCCTGCCTGATCAAAAGTTGCTTCACAACTTGTGTACAAATGGAAGTTCTTGAATCCTTTCAATTTGGCTTTGAATTTGTCAATGATGCTTTGCTTTGCGCCTAGATTAGAGTTGATAGCAATACGCATATCAGGATTCATCTTGTCTCCCTGTGTCTCTATCCAATCTAACAATCTCCACAGGTTAGGTGACATCATTGGTTCACCACCTGTGATCCTCAGTTCGTCCAAGGTCCTATGAAGATCTGACTCCCACCACTTGTAAAATGCTTCCACATATGGATTAGTTTCATCCTTCTTGTATGGTTCTGCTGAATCGTGAGGGTGTGTGAAATGATTCCTGCCATCTGACTGTAAACCTGTGTAAGGTCCTTGTCTCTTAATGTTGTTTGCCCACGTAGTACTAAATGCTGGGTTACAGTAAGTACAGGCAAAATTACATGTTCTGTCAAATGCTATCTCCAATGTTTTTAAATTGACATCCTCATTGTAATCTAATTTGTATGCTGTATCTAAATCATCGTTGGAGAATATTTTGCTTTTGTAAACCCTGTCGCTAATGTTATCTCTGTCTATGTCCTCTATCTTCCAACAGTATTCAC
>NYTQ01000138.1 GCA_002683585.1 Cryomorphaceae bacterium | reverse complement strand
AAAGTATCAATCTGAGGTTACAAGGCTGGGAATTCCAGACCAGTATATCCACAATCAGCCCAAAGTTCTTTTTGTGTTCCATGGTGGATATACTGGTCTGGAATTCCCAGCCTTGTAACCTCAGATTGATACTTTTGATCAGCCATAAACTCGATAACTGCTGAACCAAATCCACCCATTATGCATCCGTCCTCTACGGTAATAATCTGTTTAAATTTCGTGAAGATTTCATGAAGCATAATCTCATCAATAGGCTTTACAAAGCGCATGTCATAATGCGCAAAAGACACGCCAAGTTCAGTCAATTGTTGGGCTGCTTCTTGAACAAAATTTCCGGGATGACCCACGGATAAGATTGCAATATCTTTACCGTTTGTAAGACGTCTCCCCTTTCCAATTGCTATTTCTTTCATAGGTGTTTTCCATTTTGAAAGAACTCCTCGACCTCTTGGATATCTGATGGTGAAAGGACCGCGGTTAGGCAGTTGTGCTGTATACATCAAGTTTCTCAGCTCTTCTTCATTCATAGGTGCCGAAATCACCATATTTGGTATGCATCTCATATAAGAAAGGTCATAAGCACCATGATGGGTTGCTCCATCTGCTCCTACTAATCCAGCACGATCCAAACAAAAGACAACATTTAAATTTTGTAACGCTACATCATGAAGCACTTGATCATAGGCGCGCTGCATAAATGAGGAGTATATATTACAAAATGGTAATAGCCCTTGAACAGCCAAACCAGCACTGAATGTAACGGCATGTTGCTCAGCTATTCCAACATCAAAAGCACGTTCTGGCATTGCTTTCATCATAATATTCAGAGAACAACCTGAGGGCATAGCTGGCGTAATCCCCATTATTTTTTCGTTCTTCTCAGCAAGTTCCACAATGGTATGTCCAAAGACATCCTGGTATTTTGGAGGCTGTTGGGCTGGAGGAGCGATTTTGACAATCTCCCCTGTTTCTTTGTTAAATATTCCTGGGGCATGCCATTGCACAGGATTTCCTTCCTCTGAGAATTTATAACCGGCTCCTTTACGCGTTATACAATGAAGGATTTTTGGTCCAGGTATATCCTTTAGCTCCGCTAATACGGTTGCCAAACGCTCTACATCATGCCCGTCAACAGGTCCATAATATTGAAAATTCAAAGATTCAAACAAATTGCTTTTACCCCCACCTTTAATGATTTTAGAAACTTTTGTTGCAATGCTTTGTGCATCTGGTCCAAACTTAGATACCTTACCCAATAATTTCCATATTTCCTCCTTAACATTCCCTAAGGGCTGAGAAGACTTAAAATTTTTCGAATACTCTCTCAATGCACCAACACTAGGTTCAATGGACATGCCATTGTCGTTCAAAACCACTAATAAATTTGCGTCTTTTTCAAAGCCTGCATGATTGATTCCCTCAAAAGCCATTCCTGCCGTCATTGCACCATCTCCTATAACAGCAATATGTTGTGTTTTTGAATCTCCAGCGTACTTATTTGCTACCGCCATTCCTAATGCTGCCGAGACAGAAGTGGATGAATGGCCTACACCAAAGGTATCATACTCGCTTTCTGACCTTTTTGGGAAACCCGATATTCCTCCTTTACTTCTATTGGTATGGAATACTTTTCTTCTACCCGTCAATATCTTATGTCCATATGCTTGGTGACCTACATCCCATACAATTTTATCAACGGGCGTATCAAAAACATAATGGAGCGCAACAGTTAACTCAACAACACCCAAGCTTGCGCCAAAATGACTATTCCCTATCTCAGAAATCACATCAATTATGTACTGCCGAACCTCAGCAGAAACTTGAGGTAAATCTTCCATAGAAAACTTATCTCTAAGGTCTTTAGGGACATGTATTTGATCTAAAAAATTTCCTGGTTTATATTTTGACATAATGCTCGGTACAAAGTTAGATGATTAAACACATTTAACCTAACAACAAAGTTTTCAAAGGGTTTTAGGCTTTTATGTTTTCTTGTGTGTCTTTCTTCTTTTCGAAGTANAAAAGACTTATAACAAAAACAAGAAGCAAACTATTTCTGAAAACCAAGTTCATNTAAAAGCTTNCAAAATCAACTTGGATCGCAAAAAAGTATANGGCNAAAGNACTTCCTAAATACAGGAAAAANTTCCAAAGATCATACGGAATTGGGTAATGNTTTTGTCCGAGGAAATAGGAAAGCAGCATCTGAAAAAGATAGACAATGAGNGTCGCCCAAGCGCAAGCCATGAAGCCGTACTTGGGAATAAACAAGATATTAATTAAAACAGTCATAAAGGCCCCACTCAATGCGATATAAGCCCCGAACTTTGTCTTCCCACTTAGCTTGTACCAAATGCTTTGGTTATAGTAAATCCCTAGAAATACATTAGCAAGAAGTAAAATAGGCACAACCCTTAATCCTATCCAATAGGATTCGTTCTGAATAAAGTGCTTAAAAATATCAATATTTAATGCTACCAAAAGAAATACAACACAAACCAAGCCTATAAATGCGTTCATTACCTTGACATAGATTTGATTTTTATTTTCCTTATTCATTTGGCTAAAGAAAAAAGGCTCTGCGGCATATCTGTAGGCCTGTAAGAAAATAGTAACAAGCATCGCTAACTTATAGCAAGCACTGTATATACCAACCTGAGCTTCGGCATAACTCAAGGAACTTGGGATTANTGGATCATAAAGNATCTGTTTAAGCAGAATTCGGTCCAATGTTTCATTAATGATTCCGGCAAAACCGGCAACGGCAAGGGGAAGAGAGTAAAATGCCATCTTTTTTAAAAGTCCGCTATCAAAGCTTGATTGCAATCGAAANGACTTAAATAACAANAGTGGCTTGACTAAAGAGGCAATAAGGTTTGCTATCAATATAAATACGATGCCTCGTTCTGGATTATCTTCGGAAACAAAGCCCAACATTAAAATTAAATTCAAGGTTATNTTTACGCCTATTGAGCTAAACTGAATCAAAGAAAAACGAAGGGCTTTTTCTTCAGCCCTGAGCTTAGCTAAAGGCAGCGAGGATATCGCATCTATAGCCACTATAGCGCCCAATAAAAGAATATATTCCCCATGGTGCTCAAACAATAAAAGACGCGCCAAATCCTGATGAAATAGTGCAATGATTAAAAAAAATAAACCATTGACAAATAATAAGGAGACCAAAGCAGTGGCAAAAGTCTTTTCCTTTGCACCTTCTTTTTGAATGAATTTAAAAAAGGCTGTTTCCATGCCAAATGTGAGCAAAACAATTAAGAATGCCACCCATGCATAAAGCTCAGAGACCACACCATAATCAGAAGGGTCTACAAAAACTGCTGTATATAAAGGAACCAATAAATAATTCAGTAGCCTTCCAAGAATAGAAGACAAGCCATAAATAGCAGTTTGCCCAAAAAGTCGCTTAACAGGACTCGTCATATTATTTTCTGAAATTTGCTTTTCGTTTCTCTAAAAAGGCAGTAGTTCCTTCCTTAAACTCCTCTGTTCCAAAGCACTTTGCAAATTCTTCAATTTCTACTTCATAACCATTAACTCCTGAAGCATAACCCGCGTTTACCGCTTTTATGGCCGAACGAATTGCCATAGGTGAATTGCGCAGAATTTTAGAAGCCATCTTTAATNCTGTTTCCATAAGCACATCTTGTTCCACAACTGAATTAACCAATCCACANCGAAAAGCCTCCTCTGATGAGATCATTCCNGCTGTAAANATNAGCTCATTGGCTTTACCTTTACCTACGAGTTGGGCCAATCTTTGTGTTCCTCCATAACCAGGGATGACACCAAGAGAAACCTCGGGTAAGCCCATTTTTGCATTTGTTGAAGCAATCCTAATGTGCGCCGACATTGCTAATTCTAATCCNCCACCTAAGGCAAAACCATTTACCGCAGCAATTACAGGTTTTGGATAATGTTCTACTAGATCAAATAAAAGCTCTTGTCCTTTTTGTGCAAGAGTGCCTCCCTGTGCGATTGAAAAATCTGCAAATTCCTTTATGTCAGCACCAGCTACAAAAGCTTTATCTTCTGCACCCGTCAAAACCACTACACCTACNGCGTCATTCACCTCTATGTTTTTTAAGGCTTTATGCGCCTCTTCAATGGTTANTTTATTAAGGGCATTTAGCTGTTTAGGGCGGTTAATGGTCANTATGGCAACACCGTNAGAAATGTCAACAGAAATATTTTCGAACATAGGAAATGAATTTTGTGTTAAATATAACAGTAATTGTGCGTAGCCTAAGAGCAATGATTTGGTTTTTTATTATTTATGAATAATCCCTTATTCCTCGGGTAAGCACTATTTAATTCGTAATTTTGCACGTCAATGGCGCAAAAAGATTCAACAAAGCAGACGCTTTACAAGAAAATTTTGGTNTTTACCAAGTTTAGACTATCCTTTCTCGTGGTAATATCCGCATTAACGGGTTATCTTTTTGCAGGCGGTNCAGACTACATAGAAATCGCTTTTTTAATGNTTGGNGGTTCTTTTGTTACAGCAGCCTCTAATGGCGCCAATCAAATTTGGGAAAAAGATATCGATAAACTNATGGCTAGAACTAAAAACAGGCCGTTAGCTCTTGGAACTATGAGCTTAAGATTTGCATACTCAATCGTCATTTTATTGCTCATCATAGGAAGCTTTTTGTTGCTACTGATCAATCTAAAATGTATGCTTCTNGGAATAGCTGCTTTTATTTCTTACGTATTTATTTATACTCCGATGAAATCTAAAAGTGCTTGGGCAGTTTTTATTGGGGCGTTTCCAGGTGCTNTACCCCCTTTTTTAGGNGCCATCGCCGCNACCGATGCCTTTGGTTTCCTTCCCGGTGTACTCTTTTTTGTGCAGTTCACATGGCAATTCCCTCACTTTTGGGCAATTGCATGGGTAAGCCATGAAGATTACAAGAAAGCCGGATATCATCTGCTTCCATCCTCACTCGGTAAATCAAAACAGTCGGCTTTTCAAATTCTGATTTATTCATTGGCCTTAATCCCTTTCAGTTTAATCCCTTGGATTTTAGATTGGACTGGGAATACGACCTTCGTAATTGCCGCAATACTGGGCACTTTATTTTTCATTTATGCGTACAAATTGTTCCTAAGTCAAGAAGATGCTGATGCGAGAAAACTTATGTTCGCTTCTTTTGTTTATTTACCAATAATTCAGTTTACCTACGTCCTAGACAAGGTAGAACATATTAAATTTTTAAGTGATGGATTTATCTAAAGACATGGACCCTGTTGTCCATGAAAAAATGAAAAAAAACATGGTTTATGTGAGCTGCTTTAGCATCGTGATGCTCTTTGCAGGTTTATCATCAGCTTACATTGTGAGTATGGGAGATGCTTTTTGGTTGGAAACAGACTTGCCAAACGCCTTTTGGTGGAGCACAGCTTGTATCGTTTTAAGCAGTATAACCTTTATATTTTCAATTTCTGCGGCGCGCAAGGGTCAGGGCTCTTTGCTCAAAGCGGGAATGGCGATAACCCTATTGTTAGGATTACTTTTTGTTTATTTTCAGTGGACAGGTTTTGGTCAACTCATGTCCAACGGTGTTCACCCTTTCCAAAACCATCTTGTTGTCACNGACGGTCGTTATGGGGACTATTTCGAGGTTAAAAAGAATGANCAGTTCATTACAGTTGATGGAAATGACTANCTATTAAATGAGAAAAAAATGAATGCGGACCAATTCAGCTCATTCCAAAGCTTCATGAAAGAATTTATCTCAGGAGAAAATTACAACAACAAGTTCCGGTTGGTCACATCGGGAAAACAAAAAGAGTATACGTTATTGTTAAATAACGTGCCGCTGTCNATTCAAAACAATGCGTTTTATCTAAATGACTCGACACCTATCGCTTCAGCTGATGTATTAAGGCTAAAGCAACTTGCGCAAAATGTAGTGGATGGAAGAGGAGACTTTTTTGCCAAAGGTAAAATCGGTGAAGATTTTAATATTTCCTACAAGGGAGAAAATTTGGAATACAAGAATAGAAAGTTGCATTACAAAGGGAAGGTACTTTCCAACTTTTTACAAATCAAAGCCACTGAATCTTCAGATATGGCCTCGTCATTTTTATTCATTTTAACCTTCCTTCATTTGCTTCATGTGGCAGCAGCATTGATCTACCTAAGTAGAGTCGTTGCAAAAACCTTTATGAATCGTTTTGGAGCAGAAAACCATCTCACNCTCCGTCTGACTTCAATATTCTGGCATTTTTTAGGGCTTTTATGGGGGTATTTAATACTGTTTTTGGTTTTTATTCATTAAACTTGCAGTAAAATCTTTTAAATGTCGGGAAATACTGTTCAATTAGACTCCAAAACACTATGGGGTGGTAAGGAATCTCCTTTTCAAACGAGCTACGGAAAACTAATGATGTGGTTCTTTCTAGTCTCTGATGCACTAACGTTCAGCGGACTTTTAGTTGCTTATGGATTTGTAAGACATGATACGCTAGAAGCNTGGCCCATCGGAGAAGAAACATTTAACTCATTGCCTTTTTTAGGTCATGGGTATCCATTAATTTATGTAGCATTAATGACCTTTATCCTGATCGTATCATCAGTTACAATGGTTTTGGCTGTTGAAGCAGGACACCGAATGGATAAGAAAGGGGTTGTAAAGTGGATGTTTGCTACAATCATTGGTGGTTTTTTCTTTTTAGGTTCTCAAGTTTGGGAATGGAGTCACTTCATTCATGGTTCTGAATTTGGTAGAATAGAATTGATGGATGGATCAGAAGCAATTGTAAAAGGGCATTTTGGCGAAATCAAAAATTTCACCGTTTTAGAAAGCGGATTGCACCATAAGAAAGGAGACGTAATCACTGATGACNTGATGCATACGTTTCAGCATGCTGCCAAAGAAGGCCACATAGAGAAAGGTGGAAAAATCCACCTTCATGATGGTTCAATAGCACAAGTCAACAAAGCCCATGACCATGACCTTGAGCTTACGATTAAGTTGATTAGTTCCGATTCGAAAAGAAAGATTGGAGATAAAATCGATGGGAAAGAAGCAGAAAAGTTATACTATGCCTCACTGTATAGCGGTACACCTAAAGTTACCTACGGTGCACCGTGGTTTGAGGACGGCGAACATTGGTTACCAACCAAAAATGAATATGGNCCNCANCAATATGCTCATTTTTTCTTCTTCATTACAGGNTTTCANGGCTTCCATGTATTCTCTGGAGTNTTGATNAATATTTTAATTTTTATNGGCGTAGTAAAAGGAACCTATCACAAAAGAGGACATTACGAGATGGTCGAAAAAACTGGACTTTATTGGCACTTNGTGGATTTAGTTTGGGTTTTTGTNTTTACATTTTTTTACCTCGTATAATATTTAAAACAGCACCATGGAAAGAGATGATTTAATTGAATATTCCTTAGACACCCACCACTCAGAAGAGCATGGAAAAGCGCTTCGAACAAAAATATGGAAGGTCACACTGCTACTCACAATTATTACTGCCGTTGAAGTTGCACTTGGCGCCTACATCAAACAATCATCAGAGGTATGGATTTACGTGAAATGGACCTTTATCGCCTTAACCCTATTAAAAGCAGGGTATATCGTCATGGTATTTATGCATCTTGGAGACGAAAGAAAATGGATGCGTAATGTTATTTTACTGCCTTATGCTGGTTTTATCGTATATCTAATTTTTATCGCATTGACAGAGGCGCTCGCAGTTGGAGACGCTTGGTCAGGTGTAGCTGTTTAAAAAACCCCTTTGACTAAGAAAAGATTAAATAAGTTTATTGGTTTTGTTTTAGTCTTTGGACCAGCATTACTCCTAATTTTTATTGGAACGAGAAGCTGTGAACACAAGTTCGAAGAGCTTGCGGATTATGGTCCTGTTACTGAATTTGAATTTACAGATGCTAATGGGGATCTGCGAAATTCAAAGGAGTTCAAAGACGAGGTCGTTCTAATAAATATACTGCAAAGCACATGCCCCGATAGTTGTTCTATTCTGATGTGGCATTTGAATCAAACCATCTACGAGCATGTCTGGAAGAACAAAACAAAAAAAACAAAAAAGATCAGAATCATTTCATTTCTCACAGATGGCGAAGGGAATCCAGTGGAAGACCTCTCCGTTATCAATGATGCTGTTCATGACTTGACAGAAAACTATGACCCATCTATTTGGATTTTAGCCACTGGAAATGTTAAAGAGATTTATGACCTAGAAAGCAATGGAGTCTCACTTACCGATGAGCAGGCTAACTTTCAAGAGCTTATGTTGCTTATCGACAAACAGCACCATCTCAGAATGGTCTTGTCAGGAAATGTAGAGGGCCAAATAAGGCGCATGAAACAAAGCATGGCGCTACTTCAAAAACAGTATGATAAACAAGCCTCAAAATAAAAATGAATCGTTTATTTGTTTGTTTGCTTCTCCTGCTGATTACTGCCTGTGAAGGAGATGATTCCTCAAAACAATTGCCTTATATAGGACACTACGACCTTGAGTATTCTACAGTAAATGGGAAACAAGTCATTGACACCGTTTATCAACCTATTGGCTCATTTTCTTTTCAAAATCAAGAGGGTAATCAAGTTACAAATAAGCGTTATGCCAACAAAATTTGGATTACTGAATTCTTTTTTGCCACTTGTCCAACAATCTGTCCGATTATGAATGCGCAAATGACCAAGCTAACGCAAGAAGTAAGGGCAAGCAATATCCAAGAACACGTTCAGTTTCTTTCCTTTTCCATCGATCCAAAAAAAGACACTGCAGAGGCACTTAAAAAATATAAGGATCTCCACTGCGCTGATTGTCAGAACTGGGATTTCTTAACCGGCGATGAGGCGTTCACACATCGCCTGGGAATAGAGCGTTTTAAAGTTTTTGCCGGTCGCGAAGAGGAGGCCGCCGGGGGGTATGCTCATTCTGGTGCATTTTCTATGGTGGATAAAGCTGGATATCTGAGAGGTGTATATAATATTACAAGCTTTGACGGTTCAGTAAACAAAATTGAATATCATCGGTTATTAAAAGACTTAAAAAATCTAATAAAACAGGAGATTGTCACAAATTAAACACATAGAATCTCAACTAACGCCGCTTAGAAAACGGCTCAAAGAACACAGCCTTTACGAGCAGTTAAAGAGTGTTGACGACATAAGGGTTTTCATGTCCATGCATGTTTTTGCCGTTTGGGATTTCATGTCGCTCCTCAAAGCGCTTCAGATTCAACTTACAACGACAACTGTTCCATGGAGACCTCGTCCAAAAGCTTCTTTAGCAAGATTTATCAATGAAATTGTTCACGCCGAAGAAAGTGATATTAACGAGAAAGGAGAGCCAAAAAGTCATTTTGAAATGTATTTGGACTCCATGCATCAAATTGACTCGGATCCCACCGAAATCAATCACCTCATCAAGGGCTTAGAGAAAGGTGAATCAATTCATTCGATTATAGACGCTTTGTATATTGAACCGCGTGTTAAAGATTTTATGCGATTTACATTCGGTGTG
>NYTQ01000137.1 GCA_002683585.1 Cryomorphaceae bacterium | reverse complement strand
GGGGGATATAGAAGCATGATTGCGTGTTCAATTATGAAGCGCATGGGCTATGATTCTTTAGTTGATGTTGCGGGAGGTTTTGGTGCAATTTCTTCCAATCCAAATATTAAAATCAGTAGATAGAGGCTCATTGAACTTTTATGCTTATTTGCTCTTGTTTGGGGATGGCTTTGCGTTGCTTTGAAATTCATGTCTTTTTTATTTAATTTTAACGTATACTGGTTCTTAGTAAAGATATTTTTATTGCCACCCATATGATGAGATCTAAGATTTTGAGGAGCTCCTTTGTTTTTTTTGGTTTCTACTTACTGCTATCTGTCGTACCTGTTTTTGGCAATGCTTATTATGTCAGTAGTTCTGATGGAAATGACCTCAATAATGGTTTAAGCAGTCAATTTCCATTTGAATCCATTGAAATGTTGAATTCCATGGTTTTCAGTGCCGGAGATTCCATTTATTTTAAGTCGGGAGATTATTGGGAAGGTATGTTTTGGTTGAAAGGATCTGGCACAACCTTGCAACCCATCGTTATTGATGTATACGGGGGTTCCGATAGACCCATTATCGATGGTTATGGNTATCAATCATGCATTNTGATTTACAATGACCAACACATACAGCTGAATGGTTTGGAACTTGTCAACTCATTTTCTCATTTGGATCCTTCNGGTGTTGTTAAGAAGCTTTCTGGNTTCGGAGGAGCGGCAAATTCTTGGGGGTCAGGCAAGAATGTTCGTTTCGGTATTAAAGTCGTTGCAACAACAAAAGACCTNGAGGGTTTTTCNTTTGATGATCTNTATATTCATGGTATTTATCCCACTCCTGAGGTGGCAGAAAANATTCATTTGGGTTATGGTATTAAATTAGAAACGCAATCAGANACTACTGCCGGATTNCGCAATACGATCTCTNATGCCAGAATTACAAATACAACAATAACGGAAACCGGACATTATGGTTTTTGGATTAAATCTCTTGGACTCAATGGTATTGATTCGGTAAAGAACAATCAAATTCTTGTTGAAGACTGTGTATTTGAATTCACTGGTGGCTCCGGGTTTGTACCCAACAAAAGTCAAAATGTGCTGGTTCAGAATAATATTTTCAANCANACAGGTTCAGATATTGATGCAAGAATGTGGAAGAGAGGAAGCGGNATGTGGCCTTTCGATTGTAAAAATGTAATTGCCCAGCANAATAAATTTATGAATGCACATGGCCCTATGGACTCTTACGGTTCGCATATTGATTACGGTAATGAAAATGTCGTNNTTCAATACAACTACAGTTTCAACAATGAAGGTGGTTTTGCTGAAGTATTGGGAGATAATATTAATTGTGGTTATCGCTATAATATAAGTGTAAACGATGGTTACAGAGAGGACCCCAACGGAGTCCCTTGGAANAAAAAGGGTAAGATTTTTTGGGTTTCAAATTATTGTGGAAGCAATACANTACGTTGTCCAAGTGTCGGAACATTCATGTACAACAACACCGTTTTTGTAAATGATACTTTGAANCCTGAAATATATTTTTGGCCTGATATCGGTGATGTACACGTGTATAATAATCTAATATTTGTGGGAGAAAACGGTGCGCTTATTCCGACATTGATTGAAAACGAATTGAATGAGCTTTACATCAGCCATAATCTTTTTTGTGATTCTACTCGGATTGATTTGGATAGTGATCTAGCAAATAACGCACTGTTTGCAGATCCTTTGTTATTCAATACCTCTTCACTAGGAGAAAACAACGATGAGGCATATCAAATACAAAACAGTAGCCCTGCTATTGGGANTGGTTTNCTGATTCACGGAAGTACGGATACCATTGACTATTTGCAGCACAATGGCGGCTTGGATTATTTTGGTAATAATGTCTCCTTAACTATTCCATCAAATATTGGCGCCTTCAACGGTTCAGGTTTGGTTCATGTGCTNAATAACGTAAAGGANGATGTAACACTTTATCCGAGCGTAACAAACAACTATGTGAATATATCGACCAATGGNTGTTCAGGGTNAGTAGAAACACTAATTTATGGCTTGAACGGACAATTTTTAGGCGTTCAAAAGGGTAAAAAACTCTCTTTCGTNCAATATAATGCCGGAACTTATTTCTGTGTAGTGGGTTGCGGAGATAAGTATGTAANGATGAGAATTGTAAAGCTATAGTTGGTTTAACGAAGNCCTTTCAATCTTTTCATGAACCACTCTCCAAAAAGGAACAATATACAAAGGATGAGGTACCATGTGTAGTCAATCAATTTGAAGCTTGCCTCTTCTGAAAACGATACAGATTCAATTTCTGACCTTTCTGATAAGTCGTTGATCAATCCATCAGATTCCGATAGCTTATAAAAGCCTCCATTGCTTTGTTTGGCGAGCTGTTTTAGCACACTATGGTTCGCAACAGATTCAGCCCTTTCTTGATCGATATCCTCGACAATGAAAACCCCTGATTTACGCTCTGTTTTATTTTTGAATTCAGTTTCAACCTCCCATGTATATCTTCCAGGGTTTAGCTTTCCCAATTGCGCTTGATAGCCATCNTCATAGACAGAAAATTGTGTTGTATACTTTTTTGAATTTTCATCAGTGATACTTAAATTGAGTAAAGGACTCGTAATTGCTTCAAGAGAAGAATTATAAAACACACCATTGACAACCAGCTCCTCTTGTTTGCTTATTTTATTTGGGAACCTTACAGTTAATCCTTTTGATTTTCCAGGAACTGTAAGATATTGAATGGTCTTATCTATTAGCTTATTGAAAACAGTATGATTTTGTTCTCTTTGAAATTCATTAATTCTCCACCGCCAAATCCCTTCTCCCATAATGGCGGCATATCTCTTTCCTCTTTGGATTTGAAAGAAAAGTAGTGGGCTGTCTTTTTTAACACTTCCAATACGCTGATTGAAGAGAATCTTTGCGCCATTAGGCGGCTTAAAGTCTCCATAATGTCCTTGTAACGGAGGGTAAAANTTTANGGATGACCNTAGTAATGGGTCAATAACAAATTCCGAGAAATTATCATTTAATGCAGCTTGAAGATTNTCCCTTTTTCCAGCTGNTCGGGGAGGGAACTGAATTGAAAGACGCCCATATAGCGCTTCGTTTGTAGAAGGCCCAAGGATGTATAAGATTGGGATATTCTCCTCCTCAAAGCGTTTAATGATATTTAGATCTGTGTTTTTTTGTGGCGAATGACAAATCAAAATATTGGTTTGATTTATTTTGCCATCCCAATCCTTAAAAAGTGCAGATTCAAANTCAATCTTGTCGTCTGTTGCAAGTACATTTTTTANTGCAGAAATATCGGGATGGGGAGCGCTTGAAAGCAACAATACTTTGTTTCGCGAATCTAAAACCTCTACATAGAAGTTCTTGCTATTGTTTTTATATGAAATTTCGTTCTTNTTTTCTTCTAATTTGATTGTATAGATTTGGTTTCCGAGCTCGTCAGCAGGAATCAAAAACCTCACTTTTTGAAAGTCCTCTGTGTTCTTTCCATAGCGCAAGGTTTTAGAGGCAATCACTTTACCCTTTTTAGAGATGGTGATCACAGATTCTTCTTCAGGGAATTGAAAAGCCGATATGTCTATTTCTACAGGGAAATCATTCATTAAAAAGGCAAGTGGGTTGTTAAATACTGACCGCACTNGCTGGTCTTTCTTTTGAATAGAATCTCCAACGGAAAGACAAAAAATAGGGGTGGTTCTAATTTTCGCTGCATTATAGATTGGGTTCGCACCTACGTTAAAATTCCCATCTGAAATAAAAGTAATGCCACCGATATTTCTATTGTAAAAGTTACTGTGAATATAGGCAAATACAGCTTCAAGGTTCGAGCTAGACTCCTGAAAAGAATTTGATACATTGTCTTTGACATTAGCACCGACGCTTAGCGTTTTGATGTCAAATTTCGAGCCGTATTTCGCTGTGATTTTGTCTCTCGTTTTTTTTATGTTTTCAGCAACTGTGGAGCTGTCTTTGTAATTAAGCATAGACGCTGATTGGTCTGTTACTACAAAGAATAAGGGCTGCTCAATTCTTTCTATATAAGTTTTGATAAAAACCCCTAATAGGAGTGTTGCGATCAGGAAAACAGAGACAAACCNTACGGTATACAGTGAGGCTCTCCATAGGCGAGAAAGTTCACTGAATCCATTTTTCTTACGGTAAGAAAACCAGCTTGCAAAAAGGGAAAGTAAAAGAATACCAATAAGCCAAGTGGCTGAATATTCTAGTTCAAAGTTCATGGCTTTAAAATTAGGGACAAAAATAGAATTAAATGAATTCTTTTGGACAAATTCTGCAGCTTGAGCAACGCCATTTTTTAGAATCAAATNCCTATATTCGTATCCAAAAATTGAAAGCATGACAAAAACAGTATATATCGTATCTGCAGTTCGTACACCAATGGGCTCATTCTTAGGAGGTTTATCTAGTGTACCTGCTACCCAATTAGGCGCTATTGCCATTAAAGGAGCATTGAAGAAAGGAAGTGTTTCTTCCTCTGTCATTGATGAGGTTTTTATGGGAAATGTTTTACAAGCTGGTGTTGGACAAGCACCCGCCCGTCAAGCAGCGATAGGTGCCGGTATTGGTAATGAAGTACCCTGTACAACGATCAATAAGGTCTGNGCTTCAGGAATGAAATCTGTGGCATTAGGTGCTCAGTCTATTATCGCTGGAGACAATCATGTTGTGGTTGCAGGTGGTATGGAAAATATGTCNATGGCNCCNCACTANATGATGGGTAGATCCGGAACAAAATTTGGAAATATCCAAATGCTTGATGGCTTGACTAAAGATGGTTTGTTGGATGTNTACAACAAGGTACCTATGGGTAATTGNGCCGAGCTTTGNGCTAAGGAGCATAACATTACAAGNGAAGATCAGGATAATTTTGCGATAGAATCATACAAAAGAGCAGCTGCTGCATGGGAAGATGGTAAGTTTTCTGATGAAGTAGTGCCCGTTGCTGTTCCGCAAAGAAAAGGAGATCCTAAAATTGTGGACACTGATGAAGAATTCAAAAATGTATTTCTAGATAAAATTCCTAATCTTCGTCCTGCCTTTGATAAGGAGGGTACAATTACGGCTGCAAATGCATCTACCTTAAACGATGGTGCTTCTTGTATTGTGTTGGCTTCAGAGGAGGCGATAAAGGAGCATGGTTTAACACCCATTGGAAAGATTGTTTCTTACGCNGATGCTGCGCATGAGCCGGAATGGTTTACTACAGCGCCTTCAAAAGCGGTTCCTAAAGCATTGGCAAAAGCCAATATTGNAGTTTCAGATGTAGATTATTGGGAATTGAACCAAGCGTTTTCTGTTGTGGGAATTGCAAACACCAAATTACTCGGATTAGATCCGTCAAAGGTAGATGTCAATGGCGGTGCTGTTGCATTGGGACATCCGCTTGGNAATTCGGGTTCTAGAATTTTAGTGACTTTACTACATGTGCTTAAGCAAAATGGAGGTAAGCTAGGTGGTGCCGGAATCTGTAATGGAGGAGGTGGCGCTTCGGCGATGGTGATTGAAAATATTTAATTGCGCTTCACAGAATTTTAAAAGACGTCTTCGGTCGTCTTTTTTTTTGAAGTATACGGAACATAGTACCTTAATTATTGTTTTAAAACCATGTATCAACTAAAGAAAACACAGCTCATTAAGGCTGATTTGCAAAGCACTTGGGACTTTTTCTCTTCCCCGCTAAATTTAGAAAAAATAACACCCCCAGAAATGGGTTTTCATGTGAAGACTGAGCTGCCTGAAAAGATGTATGAAGGTCTGATGATTGAATATACAGTAAGGCCTTTGCTCGGTATTCCTATGAATTGGATTACAGAAATCAAAACAGTGAAAGAGCTCGAGTTTTTTGTAGATGAGCAGCGAAAGGGGCCGTACCGGATTTGGCACCATGAGCACCATTTCAAAGAAGTAGAGGGCGGTGTAGAAATGACCGATATTGTTTCATATGAGCTTCCTCTTGGTTTTCTTGGTAGGTTGATGCACCCCATTATTGTCAAAAAGAAGCTTGCTGAAATTTTTGACTATCGATTTAAAGCAGTAGAGCATACAATTGATTTCTAATTGTCGTAATTTTACGACACATTGAAATTCAAGGATTATCATATTGACAATAAGCTAAAAACGCAGCTAGAGTATCTTGGCTTCAAGCGCCCAACAGATATTCAGTTCAGAGCGATTCAAGCGATTCTTGATGGTGAAGACGTAATGGCTGTGGCCCCAACTGGTACTGGGAAAACTGCTGCATTTGCGATTCCCGTTTTACAACAAATTATTCAAAATCGAAAGGCAAATAACCGCCGAATTTTGGCACTTGTTCTTGTGCCTACTCGAGAGCTTTCCAAGCAGATTGCTGAGGTCTTTACGACCATAGGCATGAAAACAGGTATAAAAGTTTTAGGCCTTTTTGGTGGTGTTGATCAAGAGCCGCAGATTAAAGCTTTGAATAGTAATGTCGAGGTCCTTGTGTCGACGCCAGGAAGAATGTTTGATTTGATTTCTCAAGGTTTTGTTGATTTAAGTGCTGTGAAACACTTTGTGATTGACGAGGCTGATTTGATGCTAGATCTTGGGTTTAATGATGACATTCGCGATGTACAGAGACACCTGCCTTACAAAAGACAAACACTTTTTTTTACGGCAACCTTAAATAAAAAAATCAAGTCATTGGCCTACGATGTAGTGCGCAATGCCATCCGAATTCATGTTTCTCCAAAAAATCCAGTGTCAAAAAACGTACAGCATGCAGTTAGTCGCGTTGAAATGGATGACAAAAGGTTTTTTCTTGAAAACCTATTGAATGAGTTTGAAGAAGGTAAATTTATCGTCTTTGTGCGCACTAAAGTACGCGCTGAAAGGGTAGTGGCTGCAATGAAAAGAGCAGGCATATCGACTGAAGCATTACACGGCGGTATTGAACAAAAGGAACGCTTTGGGATATTAGAACGCTTCAGAAAGGCAGAGAACAGCATACTTGTAACGACCGATGTAGCTTGCCGAGGAATTGATATTCCTGATATGGACTATGTCGTAAATTATGATTTACCTGAAAATCCAGAAAACTACGTTCACAGATGTGGACGCACAGGTAGAGGCAATAACAAGGGCCACGCGCTTTCCTTTTGTGCTGAGAGCGAAGTTGCATTACTTGAGGAAATAGAAAACTATACAGGTCATGAGATAGATGTCTATGACCTAAAACCCGAAGAATATCATGCCATTGTAAGTGAGTCAGAGTCTCATGAGAAAAATTGGAAAAAGCTTTTGGCTGATAATGATAACCCCGATGCCTGGGACTAAGGCTTATTTGAGGGGTCTCACGTTAATATTTTGAATATCTGCTTTAATCTTATTCAAAGCGTCATTCGTCACTTTTTTACCCAATTTAAGATTGTATTTCGCAGTAATCCCGTAATGTAAGAAGTGGTTGTCTGAAAAGTCAGAAAGTAACCTGGCATTTAAACCGATGCTTACTTGGTTAATAGGGTAGTATGCCGCGATGTTTACGCTATAAAAATTAACATCAGGAATCTGGGGATTAGAGAAGTTAAAGGCGTATCCAATATCAATTCCAGAGGTCTGGGTAAACAGTGCACTTAATTGAGGTATAAGCATACCATTGAAGTAGTCGACCTTAAGTCCTGCCTGAGAATAGGTGTAAAACTGGCGGCTTCCAATTTTTTTTGAGGGTCTTAGCTTAAAGGTTTTGTATCCTGCAAGACTAAACATTGCATTTTGAATCACCTTCTCTGCACCTGGAGCACTAAAAAATGCGAACTCACTTGGGTTCTTTCCCCAAGTATAGTATGAAATAGAAGGCTCGATTGTATAATCTACACGGCTCTCTGTGATGTTTTTGAGTAAGGCGTTGTGGGCTTTTCTTTTGGTTTTTGTTGAGAGCTTTTGAACCTCTGTATTGTCGGGCTTTTCGTTCTCGAGGATGGCCATAGACACAAGCGCTTGTTGTAGATTGTAACCCCGTGAACGCATTTCGATGTATCGAATTCTTTCTTTTAGATTGTATCTAGTACGTTTTTCAGAAATTTTCTTGAATTCTTCAGGATTTACATCAGCGTATTCTGCAAGCTGGCGGTGAACTACTGTGAGGTGCTCAAGACTATTGCCTTTTTTTCGCATCATTTTTTTTACACGAGCAAATATTTCGTTGAACTTTTCAGTTCTCAACGAATCCTGCGCTGCCGCTGTATTTAGCAAAAATAAAGCGGTAACAAATACTATCTTGCAACACTTATTCAACATTAACCCTCTCAATAATTATCAAATATAGATAATTGCGTTTGAATAGTAAATTAATTCAAGGGCATTTATTCAAAAGAACAACTCAAAAAGGATTAATTGTTGATTTCTGAGCCTTTTGCTCTAAGATTTTATTGATGAATGATCGAGATTTTTGGGCTAAATCATCTTTTTGTATTCTCAAAAAGCTTCCATTAGAATGAATGCTGTAATCATCTGAATGAAACAAAGAAAGCTTGTAAAAGGGAATGGCCCAACTATACCTCGTTGCTCTTTTATTTAGGTGAACAATAATACCATTGGGTCTAAGCTCAATGTTAC
>NYTQ01000136.1 GCA_002683585.1 Cryomorphaceae bacterium | reverse complement strand
TAAAGTATCAAAGGCATTCGGGGAGAAAAAAATATTGTCTAGTTTTTCATATAATGTGCAACGCAAAGAACGATTAGGCATTGTAGGTAAAAATGGAACAGGTAAAACCACCTTTTTAAAAATGTTGTTGGGAGAAGAACCAATTGATGCTGGAAAAATTGTTCAAGGAGAAACGGTTGTATTCGGGCACTTCAGCCAAGAGCTTCAGGCCGTAGATCCAGATTACAAAGTGATAGATGTTGTGAAAGAGGTCGCAGAGTTTATTCCATTAGAAAAAGGGAAGCAACTATCAGCTGCTCAGCTTTTGGAACGCTTTTTATTCCCGAGAAGCATGCATTATAATTTCGTTAGAAAGCTGAGTGGNGGGGAAAGGCGNAGACTGAAGCTACTNAGAGTGCTNATGTCCAATCCTAATTTTTTGATTTTGGATGANCCGACAAATGACTTNGATATTTTTGCAATGGCNGTTCTAGAAGAATATCTTAGGNATTTTCAAGGCTGTCTAATCGTAGTATCTCACGATAGATATTTCATGGATAAAATGGTAGATCATTTGTTCGTTTTTGAATCAGAAGGTCAGATTGCGGATGTGATGGGTAACTACACAACTTATCGCAAAATGCAAAAGCTCAAAATCAAGAACGGTAAATCGGAAAGTTCGAATACCGAGAAAAAAGTGAATAATGTTCCTGAANCGAATCGCATCAAAACAAAACTATCCTTTAAAGAGAGAGCAGAGTTTGAAGNTTTGGAAAAGGAGATAGAGCAATTGGAGCTCGCTAAGATAAAGTATACCAACCAGCTTTCAAATGGAGATTTAGCNGGAGATAAATTATTTGAAACAGGAAATAAATTNGCTGAGGTTGTTGAAGCNATTGAGCTTAAAACAAACCGCTGGTTAGAGCTTTCGGAGTATCAATAATCAAGTCTTTCTGAACAAATAATCCTTCGATCAAAAAAGTCATTTAATCCCTTTTAAAACAATGATTTATGCAGTATTACTTTTTTTTATCTAAATAAATTTGAGAAATTTGTCTTCTGATGCAACTTTTTATTGATTTTGTATGTCTATGTGTTGTAAGCTTAATGTTTAAGTGAAAAATCTATTCAAAATATCGTCTTTAATTAGTGGTTTGCTAACCCTNGGAGTCCTGCTTATTGCAGAAGACGTCAGCGCGACTGTTTATACTTCGCAGAATAACGGTCAGTATGACAACTGCAACATTTGGACCAATGGATGTGCGCCAAATGAAATTCAGGTGGGTGATACAGTGATTGTTAACCACAACATAGATGCTTCATCTTCAATGGAAATAAGTGGTGTGTTAATCATTAACGCCACGGGAGACCTGAGTCATGTAAATGACGTGGATTTATACCAATCAGGGCGTCTTGAGGTATACGGAACACTTTCTATCCAAGCCGANTTTAACATGAGAGGCACGATGTANAATTCGGGCTTATCAATCATACAAAACTTTCGCAATAGAGGTTATTGCTGTAATTCAGGAACAATAAAATCTTCAGAATTAATTTACATACAAGGTGGTCACATTGAGTGTGGCGGAACCCTTTTGACCTGTGAATTGGACATGAACAGCTNTAATGGNGCCACGGGTGTTACGGGGTCCCCAACCGCTGAATTAAACAACCAAAATATTTGCTGTGAAAACTCCGGTGATCCAAATCCTTTAGATAATTTAAATGGTAGCTGGCAAATAGATTCTAGTTCAGTACAAATTTGTACTGTTCCATTAATGCCTAATGCAGGGCAAGATTCGTCATTGTCCGTATGCAACACATCATCTTCTGTAGTTGACCTAAANTCGATGTTATCTNCNGATGCTAGTGCGCTTGGAGGATTTGNAGAAACTACCTCTTCTGGTGCATTTAATTCCGTAACAGGTATTTTTACTACGGATGGTCTAACGCCAGGGACATATTCTTTTACGTACACAGTGAATGGATACACGGGAGNGACNGACGTAGCTGATTTCACTGTAATTGTTAACGCAGCANTAGCTTCTTCGGAGTCTTTAACAGTTTGTGACAATCAATTTCCGTTTGATTGGAATGGACTTTCTATCACTGATGNAGGTTCNTTTTCAGTNACCTTAACGAGTGTAATAACNGGATGTGATTCAACAATAACTTTGAATGTNCAGGTTAATCCTACACTTAACGTTACCGAAAACATTGAGTTGTGCTCAAATGCATTTCCTTTCGAATGGAATGGTATTACCATAACCGAAACGGGAACTTCGAGTGTGAATCTTGTGAGTGCTGTCACTGGCTGTGATTCGATTGTAACCTTGAATACATCTGAGATTCCAATTATTTCTACCTCGGAGTCGATCACAATATGTGAAAATGACCTACCCTTNGAATGGAACGGTCTAACCATTGGACAATCGGGCACTGAGTCTGTTGTTTTATCAAGCGCGGTCACCGGGTGTGATTCGATTATAACCTTAAATTTATTGGTCAACGCCATTTCAACAAGCTCATTAGATACGCTTGTCTGTGCCTCTCAATTTCCCTTTTCATGGAATGGCTTAGCGATAAATGAATTTGGCTCATGGGAATTTGTATCAACAGGCGCAAATGGATGTGATTCAATTGCTAACCTTAATGTCTTGGATGGCCAGTTAGCGGCTCCTATGGTTTATTCTAACGGCCCTGTTACCTGTCCCAAAGACCTGGTTTTATTTGAGATAAGTGATGAAATTCCAAATGCAACATACGAATGGTTTGGACCGAATAACTATACATCCTCGGAAGTTTCAAACGAAATTGAATTAACGGCAGATATGACGGGAATTTATGGAGTTTCATACACCTTGAACGGCTGTTCCTCAGCGGCTACTTATTTCAATTTAGCCATCGATAATGTTTTTGACTATGAGACGTTTAAGTTTCCGAACGTTATCACGGCGAATGGTGACGGAACGAACGATGAAATTAAACTTGATGAGTATATTGGCGCCTGTGCCAATTTCAATCTAACAATCAGAGATAGATGGGGAAGTGAAGTGTTTAGCCAAGAGCGAGGTGAAGAATCCTTTAAGGGATTATCTGTTGATGGCAGGGAGCTCCCGGACGGTGTCTACTTCTACAAGTTGATTTTTGATCAGGGTAGTGACGTATCTGGTTTCTTGCACATCGTAAGGGGTAATAACTAGCGGGCCGATACCTTTCCTTTATTCAATTCCTAGCAATATGTTTTTTGTCCGTGTCAGATTTATTACGTCTTGACCAAAAGATTTTTTAATTTTCTTAATTTAGTGCAACCATATGGTGTTGTAACTTGTCTATAGTTAAGAGTGTCTAGATCGATCGAACGAATATTAATAAAATGTATGACTGGCTTTACAAGCCGGTCATTTGTCTTAGTATTGTTTTTTATAGGCTCCTCTTTTTTCTTAATTGCGCAAAACTCTCTTAGTACTGAGGGTTTTGGCCAAAAGTGGGTCAATATTAATGACCTAGACGTCAGTGGAAGTCAAATTACGATTGAAGCATTGGTTCGTCGCCAGAATAATAGCAACATGAACATTGTTTCCAAGCATGACGGAACAGCAGATTGTAATTATTTATTTAGACCTAACAGTTTTCAAATTTCAACTACTGATGGTTTTCAATTCGTTTTGAATCCTATTACCCTGCCCAATAATACATGGTACCATCTTGCTGGAACATATGATGGTCAAGCCATTAAGTATTATGTGAATGGCTGTTTGGTGAGTGAAACCCCTCATTCAGGTTCTTTAATCACGAATGATTGGGATGGTGCCATTGGAAATCGTTCAAATTGGCCGAATGGTCCAGAACATTTTCGAGGAAGAATAGATGAGGTTCGAATATGGAACGTTGCCCGCACCCAGGAGCAGATTAATTTAAACATGAATACACTCATTAATCCTACTGGACAGACCAACCTACAAGCTTATTATCGATTTGACAATACTTATGAGAATATTCAGGGTAACGCGACCTTTGATGGAAATCCTATTGGATCTCCCGCTTTTGATCTTCCTCCCCCTGTCTTTGTTCCATTTACAATTGTAACCGTTTTGGGAACTGATTTAAGCTGTTTTGAGTCGGGAGATGGAGAGATTAATATTGTGACAACGGGCACAAATGTTGAGTACTCAATTGATGGTATTAATTATTTTGTAGATGGCAACTTCAGTGGTTTGAGTGCAGGAACATATACGGTTTATGCGCGATCTGGCTCATGTGAAGAAACGAGTGATATTACTATCGAACAACCTAATGAGATTCCAATACCTGAAATTATAGTTAACGACCCTATATGTTCTTCAGATAGCTTGACGCTATTTACGAGTTCTGTTGCTGGCGCATCATACTTTTGGAATGGCCCGAACGGTTTCTCCTTTAATGGAAACCAAACATTAATCAATGATTTAGCGCTTTCTGATGCAGGAACATATTCTATTTACCTTGAGGTAAACGGATGCTACAGCGATACTACAACTACTGAAATAGTGGTCAATGAATCCTATGATATTAGTCTTGTTGAGACAATTTGTTCGAATGAAACATTCACCTTTGGTCCAGATGAATTAAATGCTTCTGGGTCCTATGTTCAAAATTTGCAATCGATTGCTGGATGCGACTCAATTGTGCAACTAGAGCTCACGGTCAATCCCGCCTATAGTTTCGTAATAGATACTAGCCTTTGTGAAGGAGAATCTATTACATTTGAAGGGGTTACAATGAATGTTTCGGGTTCCTATCCTTTTAATCTATTTACCTCGTTGGGATGTGATTCAATCATTACTTATGAGCTGATTGTTTATCCTATACCTGATGCTCCTCCAGTTTTTTCAAATAGCCCTTTGTCATGTCCTGGAGATCTTTTTGAGGTTTCTATCGTCTCTGTTGAAGATGGTTTGTATGAATGGAACGGACCCAATGGATTTAGCTTAGACACAACGGATTTTATATTTGAGGCGTACCCTGAGAATATTGGAATGTATGATGTTTCAGTTACGGTTAATGGATGCGTTTCGCCATTGACATCCATAGATTTAGATATCATCAATATTTATTCATTTGAAGATGCTGATTTACCAAATGTTTTTACACCGAACGGAAATGCTACAAATGAGGTTTTCGATTTACAGTCTTATTTCAAGACATGTGAACCATATGAAGTATTTTATTTCGATAGGTGGGGAAATATAGTATATCGACATCAGCAGAATGAGACTCCTTTTTCTGGTAAATCATTAGACGGCTCGGATTTAATGGATGGTGTTTACATGTATAAGCTTGTACTTGAAAGTAGTCAAAAACAAGGCTTCTTGCACCTTATACGATAGCTATAGCCAAGATTCAATTTCTTCTAGGCTTCGTTCTTGAGTGAGGTACAATGTATTTAAATTGATTGTTTTAGCACCCTCAATATGTTGGGGTGAGTCTTCAATAAACAAAACATCTTCGGCGGCGTATCCCATGTCATTTAAAACCCATTCAAATGTTTCTTTATGAGGCTTCCTTTTACCAATAATATGCGAGTAGTAGCATTTTTTAAAGAGCAATTCGAGATTTTTGAAGGGCATTTCACCTAAAAGAGTTTGGATATATTCTAAATGAATTTCGTTTGTATTACTCAGTAAATAGCATGGAATCTTTTCACTATATTTTTTGATTTGTTTTAGTTTGGCCTCTTCGAACCCAAGAATCATCGCGTTCCAAGCTTTTTTTATTTCAGATTCAGAGGAGTATGTGGGGATTTGATGCTTCATCAAGTGTATAAATTCCTTCCCTTTTAGAGATCCTGTTTCGAAACCATCGAAAATTTCAGTTTGATTGAATTGGTTGTAAAGACTTTCTGTATTTGCTACCCCAAGTGCGTCAAAAGCATTTATTGTTTTATGATAATCAAGGTTGACAATTACACCTCCGAGATCAAAAAGCAGTGCTTTTACAGTTTTCATAAGACAAGTTTGTTTAGAATGATTACAAATTTATAGTCTTTTCTTAATTTTTAGTTTACATGACACTTTTATGACAATAAATGAAACATGACTTCCGATATTTGCAATAAGGAATGGGAAACAACCTCAAGCACTTAAAAATATTTGCCTTTACACATCGTAAATTGGATGTCGTAAAAATTGGCCTCCTTCACATTGAGCCGCTGGATCAAGCCGCCCGATTAAAGCATGTTAAGGAACAGTTTGATCTTGATGAAATCATGTTTCTTTCGACTTGTAACCGCGTTGAATTCACAATTGTAAGCAATTCTGATATTTCCATTGAACGTTTTATTAGTGCTTTATATCCTGATTTACCTGAGGTTGATGTCTCGCATTTATCATTGAACGTTGAACAATACATTGGTGATGCCGCTGTAGAGCATTCACTTTCTGTTGCTTCATCTATTGAATCAATGATCGTGGGTGAAAGAGAGATCATTACTCAAGTTAGAAATGCTTTCGAATTATCTAATGTCAATGGTTTTACCGGCGATTTTTTGAGATTGCTAATTCGGAAAGTAATTGAAACCGCAAAAAAAGTATATACGCAAACGAGCATTGCAACCAAGCCAGTTTCTGTTGTATCCTTGGCCTATCATAAATTGAAAGAGCTCAATATTCCCTTAGACTCTCGTATTTTAATTATTGGCTCGGGCTCCACAAACTCCAACATGTGTAAGTTTCTGAAAAAGCACGGTTTCAGTAATTTTATCGTCTTTAACCGTACAGTGGAAAATGCTGAAAATCTCGCTGGGGAGTTGAATGCTTCTTTTTATCCACTATCAGAATTGCCTTTTTATAAAAAAGGTTTTGATGTTATTTTAACCTGTACAGGCGCCAACCACAATGTAGTATCGCTTGAGACCTATGAAAGTCTGCTGAATGGAGACAAAGGTTTAAAAACGCTCATTGATATTGCAATACCTCAAGATATCTCACCTGAAATCATTCAAAAGCACAAGGTTCATTATTTATCAATTGATTTATTACAGAAAATCTCCAATGATAATCTCAAGGTTCGCGCAAACGAGGTGGACTGTGTTAAGTCAATTGTCAGCGAAGCTTTGGAGGATTTTATCCATGTTGTGGAAGAACGCAATGTAGAGTTGGTCATGCGGGATGTCCCTCGTCAAGTTAAGGCAATAAAGGAAACGGCTATCGACGAAGTCTTTAAACGCGATATGGAGGAATTAGATCCAGAAGCAAGAGAAGTTTTGGATAAAGTGCTAGGGTATGTAGAAAAAAAGTACATTAGCGGCCCAATGAAACTTGCTAAAGAAATCATTTTAAAGAATGCCGCAAACTAAGCCGATTATAATTGGAACTAGAGGGAGCGATCTTGCCTTGTGGCAGGCTAATTTTATCAGAAAGGAATTAGAGCATAGGGGTCATGAGGTCCATATTGAAATCATTAAAACCCAGGGCGACAAGATTCAAGATTTGAGCTTTGACAAAATGGAAGGCAAAGGATTCTTTACAAAGGAAATCGAAGACGCTTTATTAAGGAACGAAATTGATTTAGCGGTTCATTCTCATAAAGATTTAGAAACCAATCAGCCAGAAGGACTTGAAGTTGCCGCCGTATCATCTAGAGCTAATCCATGCGAACTGCTCTTGATTCGAGAGTCTGTTCATGAGGAAAATGCATTGTGGGGATTGAAAAAAGATGCTGTTGTAGGTACATCATCTGCGCGTCGCAAATCACAGCTTTTGGCTTTAAGGCCAGATGTCCAAATTAAAGAGCTAAGGGGAAATGTTCCCACTAGAGTTGAAAAATTAAAGTCAGGCGCATATGATGCAATTCTTTTAGCAAAAGCTGGCATTCTTCGTTTAGAACTGGATCTTTCTGATCTCGTATGTATTGATTTGACACCCGATGAATTTGTTCCGGCGCCAGCNCAAGGTGTGCTTGCTCTACAGATTAAATCTTCTGCTATTGAGCTTAAAAATATTTTAAAGCAAATAAATGATCCCGCTGTTCAAAAGCTCGTTCATTTAGAACGGTCTGTATTGAATCTAATGGATGGTGGCTGTCAATTACCATTGGGCGTATATTGTGATAACAAATATGTCCATGTTGCTTTTTCAGACGATGCAATGCATCCATCAAGGTATTTTCGTTTCCCTTATAAAGACAATCCTGAATTTCCGAAAAAAATTGTAGAGCATTTGCAACATCAGCAAGTTTGAAACACATCTTCATTTCCAAAGACACCAGTGAGCTAGATGCCCTAAATGAACTTATGGGGAATCTTGCTTTTCGGTTTGAATGTAAGTCATTGATTGATTTCAAGTCTTTGTCTTTTGATTTACCCAATGACTTTGAGGTCGTCTTTTTCTCAAGTATCCGTTCTGCGAAATTTTTATCCGAATCCAAAAAAATTAAACTGGATAATTACCGTATTGCATGTGCAGGACCTCAAACTGCTTTAAAGCTTTCTGAAATGGGTTTGAAGGTCGATTTTATCGGTTCCAATGCAAGTAATCCGAAACTTGTATCTGAGCAGTTTTCCGCTTGGTTAGGAGCAAGAAAAGTGTTTATTCCGGCATCAAATCGTTCTTTGCGCTCGATTGAGGAATCTATTTCTACCGAACAAATTAAGCGTGCAATCTTATACGAAACATTATTACTTCCAGTAAAAGTCATCAGCAGAGATTTACTTGTTTTTACAAGTCCGAGTAATGTAGATGCCTATTTTATTAAAAACGAAATTTCAGCGCACAGCCTTGTCATTGCCTGGGGAGATTCTACAAAAAGGGCATTATTGGATCATGGTTGTGAAGCATCGATTGTCCTGAAAGACGGCACCCTTAATGAGCTTAAAAGTATATTAGAATCTGTGCTATAGATTTAGGCATAGAACAATGGAAACTATAAAATAGCGTTTTAAACCTCAAGGCCTTATCTTCGTTAGGATGTCAGCTATGAAAATCATACTTACTATATTGCTTTTCTTTGGGTTTCACTTAGGTGCTTTCTCTCAAGATGAAGGTAAACGTACAAAAGTCCTAAAAGTAAAGGATTCGATTCGCATAGATACCCTCAGTATATACCCCAACTCATTTGAGGCTTTTGTTGGGGATATTCCTTTGGCCTCTTCTCAGTATCGTTTAGACTTTTCTTCCGCTTTATTTGTGATAAATGAGCCCATTGAAGATTCAATACGCTTTGTTTATCAGGTCTTTCCATTTGATTTGTCAAAGAAATACCAGCTCAGAGACAGTAGCTTAGTATTTAATAATGATAGAGATAAAAGCACATTATTTAAGATTGAAAACTTTTTTTCTGTAGACGATATTTTCGGAGGAAATGAATTGAATAAAAATGGTTCGATCTCTAGGGGGATTTCCTTCGGAAACAACCAAGATTTGGGAATTAATTCTTCCTTGAATCTGGAGCTTTCAGGGAAGATCTCTTCCAATCTAAAAATATTGGCCTCGGTTTCAGATGCGAACATACCTATACAGCCTGAGGGCAATACCAACAAGCTTCAAGAGTTTGATAAGGTATTCATTCAGATTTACAACGATAGATTGAAGTTGATTGCTGGAGATTTTTGGCTTTCTAAACCAACTGGATATTTCATGAATTATCGCAAAAGAGCTCAGGGATTAAGTGTCAATTATAAATGGAATAAACAGCAAGATAAGGTTTGGAGTACCCAGCTGAGTGGAGCGCTATCAAAGGGAAAGTTTAATAGACAGATTATTCAGGGTATTGAAGCAAATCAGGGACCATATCGTCTTGTAGGTGCTGAAAATGAACCCTTTATTATCGTGCTGTCAGGGACTGAAAAGGTATTTATTGATGGCCGACTTTTAGAGCGTGGACAGGAGTATGATTATACGATTGATTACAACACTTCAGAAATCATTTTTACTTCTCGAAATCTAATTACAAAAGATACTCGGATCGTTGTTGAATTTCAGTATTCGGATCAGAATTATGCCCGCTCTTTGTTACAGCATTCACTATCTTATCAATCTAAAAAAATTGATTTCTGGTTGAATGCTTATTCTGAACAGGACGCAAAAAATCAACCTTTGCAGCAAGAGTTGTCCAACGAGCAGCGTTCTTATTTGGCGGGCATCGGTGATAGTCTAGATTTA
>NYTQ01000135.1 GCA_002683585.1 Cryomorphaceae bacterium | reverse complement strand
CGCGTTTCTATAGCTCCAGAAAATTCAAGCCTGCCAAACTTCGCTTTGGATGGATGCCCCCTCATGCAGCAACATTTATCAAAGCGAGCGTATACAATAAGTTTGGTAACTATTCGACTGACTATGAAATATCTGCTGATTATGAGTTATTCGTCCGACTACTGCTTCTGCATAAAGTTTGTTATTCCAGATTAGATAAGGTGCTGGTAAAGATGCGAACGGGTGGCGTAAGTAGTTCAGGAATAAAAAGTAACTTTTTATTAAATATTGAAATTGTGAAAGCGTGCAAAGACAACGGCATATATACGAATATTTTTCTGGTACTTCTGAAAACGCCTATGAAATTGCTAGAATTATTCAGGCGACCCTCTACTAATAAGATATAGTCTATCCCAATGGCAGTAGGCCAGGTTTTTTATTTTCTTAAATAAATGGTATTGCTAGAAGATTACTACTTTTTTAGAAGTTAAATAATTAAATGTGTTTGAGCGGTGACGAGTGATGATACATAATAAAGCTTATTAAAAAAAGACTTGATATGGTGCCAAAAAAAATACGAGTAGCAGTTTTAACTCAAGAAGATAGCTTCGTTATACCAGGAAATATAAAACTTCTCGGCGAATTGGAAAATTTGGAGTTGGTTGCAGTGGTGAATATCGACGCCGCTGGATCTTTGGTAAATAAGAGATCATTATTCATAAAAGGTTTTGGATTGATTCAAGTTGCAAAGATGGGCATAGTAACAATGTTTAACCAAGTGCTAAACTTCATAGATTCATTATTCTTTTTTAAATTAGGGCTTCTAAAAAGCCTTAAGTCAGTTGCTGTTGCTTGTAATTCAGAATACAAAATTATGAGAGATCCAAATGATCAATCTAATATTGATTGGCTTGTAAAGCTGAATATTGATTTAGTAGTCTCTTTTTCTGCGCCATGTGTTTTTAAAAGTGAATTACTTAAATTACCAAAATTTGGTTGCATAAACCTCCATTGCTCCCTTCTCCCTAAATATGCTGGCCTGCTGCCCAGCTTCTGGGCTTTATATGAAAAAGCACCTATGCTTGGTGCAACAGTGCACAAAATGGATGACAAAATTGACAATGGAGCGATCCTAGGGCAGATCAAAATCTCAAGACCTTCTCAGACCTCAATGTTTAATGTGATAAGAGATACGAAACGGGCAGGCGGTCATCTTATGATATCAGTAATTAATCAGATATTAAGTGGACATATTAAAGCTCAGGTTAATCATGTAAAAACAGAGGATTATTATTCGTGGCCAACGGTTAGCGAGATTAAAGCGTTTCGTCGAAATGGAGGAAGGCTTATATGAAGAAAGCAGTGCTGACATTGGATGTAGAAGATTGGTACCACCTTGATTACTTTGATCGACATGAATGTGACACCAACAATTCCCTACTTGATGGGCTTGATGTCTATGTTGACCTCATAGAGTCATTGTCTCTGCCATCGAGTTTTTTTGTGCTAGGCGAAATAGCAGAGAGTAAGATTGATTTTTTTAAAGGTCTCGTCAAATCTGGGCATGATGTAGGATCACATGGTTGGAATCATATAAGACCGATGACTCTGAGTATTGATGAATTTCGTGCTGACTTGCATCGATCGCGAGGTGTTATGAAAGAAATTAACGGTGAGCGAGGGTTTGGTTATAGGGCTCCGTGCTTTAGTCTTGATCGTGAGCGACTCGATATAGTGAGAGATTTCGGCTTCGCTTATGACTCAAGTCGAATTGATTTTGGGGATCACCCTCTCTATGGTTCGATTGATATGCATGGATTCGATAACCTTTCCAAGGCCGTGTATAGGAGTGGTGAATTTATGGAATTTGAAGCAACAACCCTTTCAGTTTTGGGCAAAAACATCCCCATCTCTGGAGGTGGCTATCTTCGTTTGTTCCCATGGCTTTTGATGAAAACACTCATCAGTCAGTATCTTAAAAAGAATGATCTATATGTACTTTATGTCCATCCATTTGAGCTGTCGCAGTTACCTGTTCCAGCAGTACCAGAGTCTACGACAACGCTGACTAAATTTAGATATTCACACGGTCGAAACCGAGTCGTAGAGAAAATCACAAGACTCGTAAAATTACTGCGCTTGAATGGCTATAGCTTCACTACCTTCAGTGAGATTCAGCAAGAGCTAAATCTTAAGCATGGTAGCTGAAGGGGCTATGAAGGGTCATATATTAATTACTGGTGGAACAGGCTTTGTTGGAGGATATCTGGCGAATGGGTTGATTAAAGCTGGCTACAAAGTCACTACTGTTTCGAGAGGCATAGGTCGCGATGAAAGTCACATTTGTGCAGATCTTACTCATGAAGAAACCGCATTTAATCTTGCAAAGAAATTATCATCAGTTGATACGGTAATTCACTGTGCAGCGATCGCCCATGGAGAAAAGCCTCCCAAAAATTATTCGACAGCAGATTTTAATACATTAATTTCAAATAATATTCTTAAAGCGTTTGATAGGCGCCAACTTCGCTGGATATTTATGAGCTCAATTTCAGTTTATGGTGAGGTAGATTTAGAATCTTCGATTCCACTTACACTGTTACCTAAACCAGCCGATAGTTATGGTGTTGGCAAGTTGCGTGATGAGGACTTGTTTATTTCAAACTGTAGTCATTTAAGTATTCTCCGCCTGATGCCGGTTTATGATAGTCAAAACTTACAAGATATTAAAAAAAGGACCTTTTTACCAAATACAAAAGTAAAAATAATGATTAAACCTCCTCCATCATACAGTCTTTGTAATGTAGATGAAGTGCTAACTTCAGTTAAAAAATGTATGAATTATGTTTCGGGCCAGCGGATAATCCTGGTGGGAGATCCTCAGCCTATAAGTCAGAATGAGTTAGTCAGTTGGTTTTCAGGAAGATCTATCCCTGTGCCTCAGCTACTCTTTAGAGTTTTGGTTTTTCTTTTGCCGAAGAGAGTGGTTTTATTCAGGACTATCGGCTTAATGCTAAAAAAGCTTGGGTTCAACAACATCTACGAAATTGGCTGCATAGAATTAAAGTCAAAGAAAATATGAGTTATAAAAAATGATTGAAGCTAAGAAGAACGAACCTACGAACGCAATGAAAAAAGTAAAGCATTTGTGTAAAGATTCTGGTGTTACCACTGGGAAGCTGAAAGGCTTTCCAGCTGAAGAGAAATAGAAATCATGAAAAAGCGAGTAGGCATTATTATTGATGCAACAAGCGTATCAAAATATATAGATGACCTCATTTCGCTCTCGAAGCAATCGAATAATTATGAAATTACTACGTTAGTTATTAACAGTATTGAGCTTAAAAATAGCAATCTAGCAAAGCAAATTGCTTCATACATCAAGCGACGAGGCCTTAAAAAATTCATAAATAATGTTTTGTTCAAGGTTGTTTGTAAAATTGAATCATACGCAATGAAGCGTGTAAGTAAATTCGATAACTTCTACAGCAAAACAAAACTAAGCAGAGAGGATTTTGTTACGATTGATGTCAAACCTCTAATATCTGAGAGTGGTTTGATTTACCGTTACAGTGTAGAAGACGTCAAACGCATAAAGGAGTTAGATTTAGATTTACTTATCCGTGGCGGAAGTGGAATTTTGAGAGGTGATATTTTAGATGTTTGCCCCAATGGAGTAATTTCTTTTCACCATGCTGATAACGATATTAATAGAGGTGGACCTCCAGGATTTTGGGAAGTATATGAGCNNAATCCNAGNACTGGATTCATTATTCAAAGACTTAAAAATGAATTAGATGGTGGAGATGTTCTNTACAAAGGNTTCATCTCAACTAGTTGGTTTTATAGTTTAAATCTAGTCAAACTTTGTGAGGTAGCTAACCCTTTTTTTCACCATGTACTTGAAGANATTACCTCTAAAACCCCAAAACTCAAAGTANTTGAAAAAAGCCCCTNTAGTTACCCTCTGCTCACAACTCCAACAATCNTTCAGANGCTAATTTACTTNTTAAAGACGTCTTATATTCTAGCATCNAAAATATCCAGAAAAATACAAGGTAAAAGTTTTCGCTGGGGAGTTGCCTATCAGTTTTCAGAAAAGTGGAACGACGTTACGCTATGGCGCTCACAAAAAATTATTAACCCAAAAAATAGATTCCTAGCAGACCCCTTTGTTATTAAGAAGAACGGATCTCACTTCTGTTTTGTTGAAGATCTAGACTACAAATCCAACAAAGGAAGTATTTCAGCATATAAGATTACTCCTTCCAGTTGTGATTCTTTAGGTATAGTTTTAGAAGAAAACTTTCATCTNTCTTTTCCGTTTATCTTTGAATACNAAAACNAGATATTTATGTGTCCAGAGACACATGAGAAACGAGAAATNAGANTATATAAATGTACTGATTTCCCCACTAAATGGGAATTNCANAAAACCCTTATGAAAGATGTTTCTGCCGTTGATACCACAATATTTAAGCGCGACAACAAATGGTGGCTATTNACAAATATTGATAAAAGCTGTGTCGGNGATCATNNTNGCCAGCTACANATCTTTAGCGCCGATAATCCATTGAGTGANGACTGGGTGGNGCATGANAATAATCCAGTAATNTTTGATCCNTTNGTTGCTCGCAATGGAGGGATGATNNTCAGTGAAAANGAAGTGTATCGAATTTTTCAGCGTCAAGGCTTTGACATGTATGGAGAGGCATGTGGTATAGCTCGCATTATAAGCCTTACTCCTACTCAGTATATTGAAGAGGTTCACTCTGTGATAGAACCTCAGTTTTTTAAAGATATAAAAGGCACGCATACTTATAACTTTGATTCTGGTTTGGTAGTCATTGATTACGTTGAAGTTTCCAAGAAAGCTTCGGGCATGTGATGGCTGGTAATGAGTGAGTGGCTGGATAATGAGAAAATGCCAAGGATTAAGTAGCTGAAAGAGCGCATAGATAAAACAAATCAACGTTGCACGCTTGCAGATGAAGAACAAAGGCGATCATCTATACTTGAAGCTATAGCTGATAAGTTGAAGCATGGAAAAAATGTGCAAAACCATCAGCTGCAAACTCGGCTAAATGAACACGAGTACGAACAAATGAAGTATTTGAGAAAGGTGATTTTAGACTAGGGCGTATAAATCACTTGTAAACTCTATTTTNGAGCTTGCAAACCATTTCTAAATAAGGCTTTCAAAAACTACGACTATTGAGTGAGAATTGTTAACATAAGAAAGTTGGTCAGCCAAGCGTTGGCTTGATATAGATAAAATAATACGGATTTAGAAGATGAATCATTTAGAAGTTATTGGCAGAGAAAAAGCATTATTTTCGTCTGACACAAAATTGTTATCAAAAGAGTTGAATGCGACCATACAATTCTCCAGATTCCTAATAATTGGTGGGGCCGGTTCTATCGGACAAGCTGTAACCAAAGAAATTTTNAAACGTGATCCAATANCAATCCATGTTGTAGATATTTCNGAAAACAATATGGTTGAGCTAGTGCGAGATATACGAAGTACTGAGGGATATGGGAATGGCGATTTCAAAACATTTGCTGTCGATTGTGGTTCAGTTGAATTCGAAGCGTTAATGGATAGCGAGGGCCCTTATGATTATGTTTTTAATTTATCAGCTCTAAAGCATGTGAGAAGTGAGTCTGACCCGTTTACGCTTATGAGAATGACAATGGTAAACGTCTTTAATACTATTAAGACATTGCATTTGGCCAAAGCAATGGGAGCCAAGAAATACTTCTGTGTCTCAACTGACAAAGCTGCTAACCCAATTAATATGATGGGCGCCAGTAAGCGTATTATGGAAATGTTCTTGATGCGTGAAAGTTTAACACAAGAGATTTCTATGGCTCGCTTTGCAAATGTTGCCTTTTCCGATGGTTCCCTTCTTCATGGCTTCAATCAAAGATTTACAAAAAAACAGCCATTCTCAGCGCCTAATGATGTTAGACGTTATTTTGTAACACCTCAAGAGTCTGGTGAACTTTGTCTGCTATCCGGATTGCTTGGGAATAATCGAGATATATTTTTCCCAAAGCTCAGTGAAAAGTTACATCTAATTACATTCTCTGAAATAGCGGTTCACTATTTAAGAGAGCGAGGGTATGAACCCTATGAATGTCAATCTGAGGATGAGGCGCGAGATAAGGCGGAGGAATTGATAGCCAACAAACAATGGCCTTGTTATTTCTTTAAAAGTGACACAACAGGTGAGAAGGACTTTGAGGAATTTTTTACTGATAATGAGGATTTAGATATGGAACGTTTTGAGACGGTTGGGGTTATTAAAAATCAGCCTGATTTTGACGAGGCTAAGTTAGATGATTTTATGAGCGGAATTGAAACTCTAAGGGAAAAAGGTACATGGGCTAAAGATGATATTGTTAAATT
>NYTQ01000134.1 GCA_002683585.1 Cryomorphaceae bacterium | reverse complement strand
TCTCCGTCATCACTGTAGCGATACGCTTCTTTTTTGCTTCCCAAACAATAGGCATAGCACACATGTACACAACCGTGATTTTCTTTTCTGAGACGCTCTAGATGAGCCTTTACCTCATCAATATTTGAACAAGGATATGCGTAACCTAAGAACTTGGATCCTTTTTCTTTGTAGAAACCCTCTCCAGGTACTTCAATTGTTNGGAACACAAATAATTCTACTTGATAATGATCCTAGAATTCCANGNNCNGGTTCCATCAGCAACTTCAATCAAGTATACTCCAGCNTCCATTGAGGTTTGGAAGTTTTCAAGGCCAGAAANGNNTGAAAGTGTCTTCGCATAAACTTTTGCACCGGTCATATTGGTGATTGTTAGCTCAGCTCGTTCAAATGAAGATCCATTAAAATCAATAGTGAAAGCTCCGTTCGAAGGATTTGGCATGAGCTTCAAGCTNGGNGTTNCTTGTTCAGAAAGTCCGACCAAAGACAATTCATCTACTAAATTCAGGTCATCGATATAATAAGACCCTGGAGGTTGCTGACCCGTAAATGGGTTGTAGGCATAAGAAGCGAATTCAATGCTTCCAAAAGGAATTNCTCCGGCTNCCCCGAATGATGTCCCCATCGTTCCGATGGAAACGGCATCTACAATAAATTCAGATGTTGCGTTGTCTAGATCAAAAATAACATGGATTTCATGCCATTCTCCTGCAGTGAGATTATTTGCCTCTAAGTAATCAAATGCTTCCCAATCAAGAAAGAGTAAGGCAGAATCACCAAGGATACTTATGGAATGTGGCATCTCAAGATTTAATGAATCATGAAANCCGATAAACCCTCCTTCACTATCTTCTGGAACAAAAATGTTTGTATAAAAAGAATACTTTCCTTCACTATATTCTGACCAAGACCAGGTTGCTCTAGTGCTTGTTGTTCCGTCATCGAAAACATGTCCAGAATTCGTACCTGACAGAAATTGGTCTGTACTCACAACACAGGACTCTGCATCTAAGCCTGTCCATAGACCCCATCCATTGTCAGTCCCTACTGTGCTGACAAGCTCTCCTANATTGTAGTCATCAAATGATTCATTCAAAAGACTCCATTGACTAAACACCATCGATGGGAGTAACATTACAACAATACCTAAAACTTTATTCATACCACTCTTTTTTAATTTGACCCTAAAGTTATTGATTAATCAAAGAAAACCCAAAAACAGGTTTTTATTTTAAGGTTAAAAAAAAAGGCAGCCGAAGCTGCCTTTATAAATTTATAAGTACAATACTTACTTAATAACGATTCTCGAAGAAAATTCGTTTGTATTNTCAGCAACCTTTAAAACATAAACACCAGCGTTTAGGTCAAGGTTCAAGTTTTTAGAAGAATTAGAGACAGCAGACAACTTCTCAGTGTAAACAACAGCTCCCATCATGTTCGTGATTGTTAATGACGCATTGTCAAAAGCATAGTCGTTAAAATCAATTGAGAAATCACCGTTAGATGGATTTGGTGCAATACCAATAGCCATTACGTTGTTTTCTTCGATTCCTGCACCACCAGTCATATCTATAACTTCTAGATCATCATAGAAAAACTCTCCTGGATTGTACTCAACAGGATCTGCAAAAACATTTATTCCCGTTCCCCACAGGTCAAATGCACCAAGGCCATTGATTGCCATATTTCCATTTCCAGCTGTTCCAGTACCCACAGATGCACCGTTCACCATNATTTCAGATGTATTTGCGTCAAGGTCAATCATTAAATCAACTGCATCCCATGCTCCTGGAGTTAAAGGCGCTTGCGCGATATATGCTGCGCCATCAGAAACCAATAGCAATGTGTCTCCTGAAATAATNTAGTACATTGAAGAATAAGTTTCATTTATGTCCATCATGTTGTCGCCAATACCGATGTATCCACCTGCGCTNCCTTCAGGAACATATAAATTCATTTTAATCATATATTGACCCGCATTGATATTAGTCCAAGCAAATATTCCGTCTGAATCAACAGTTTCATTGCTTACAGATCGTCCTGACATTGATCCATTTGCAGCATAAGTAGAACTTGCCAATGAAGAATATCCAGCGGTCGCTGCTCCAAAGTCTGCTCCCCATTCTCTCCAACCGTTGTCACCAGCGACATCAGTCAAAACGTCTCCATCAGAATAGCTTTCAAAGTCTTCCGAAATAAGCGTAATCTGCGCATTCATTAAAAAGGGCACCGCAAAAGCGGCAGAAAGTAAAATTTTTTTCATAGTCTTAAATTAAATTGTTAATATCACGAAGATAAGCATTTTTTATCTTGTAATAAGATATTTTAGCCAAGTCAATATCAACTTCAANTTGTTCAAAGACCACAAAGTCAAGTGTTTAATGAACTTATCTTGAAATAGATCCTTATTTGGGCATCCTATATATTTTAATAGCGTTAGAAAAACAAGAACACAAAACATAATAAGCAGAAAATAAATCTATGAAAAAACACTTTTGCATTCTATTGGCTCTGATACTTTGTACTCAGGTCACAAAGGCACAAGACGATGCCACCGTTTTATTTATCGGAAATAGCTATACCTATTACAACGACATGCCTGACATCTTATCAGATATTGCAACATCCTTGGGAAACAATATCAATAATGTCTCGCAAACAACNGGAGGAGCGACTTTTTCAGGGCATGTTGGAAACACAGCCACCTTCAACGCTATAAATAGCCAAACCTGGGATTATGTTGTGCTGCAAGGACAGAGCCAAGAACCTTCATTCCCCTATGGGCAAGTGAACACACAATCCTTACCTTATGCCANGCAGCTTGCAGATAGTGCTCATGCAACATCGACCTGTGCACAAGTAATGTACTACATGACTTGGGGACGTGAAAATGGAGACCCACAATGGGATTCCATCAATACATTCGANAAAATGAACGAAAGACTGCGACTTGCATATTTGCGTTTTGCAGATTCGACAAACGCCTCCGTTTCGCCAGTGGGCGTTGCATGGAAATATGTTAGAGACAATCATCCTAATATCGATTTGTATACGGCTGATGGTTCACATCCCTCCTATGCAGGTTCATACCTCGCGGCATGTACCTTTTATGCTTCGATTTTTCATAGCTCACCTGTTGGCTCAACATTTACTGGGAGCCTATCAGCAAACAGAGCACTTAAATTACAGCAAGCAGCCAGTATTTGTGTTTTAGATAGTATTGAAACCTGGAGTCTTCAGCACCATGACTCCTTGAGTGCGGTAAATTTCTCATTCGATATAGATACGTTAAACTTAACCGTAAGCTTTAATGAAAATATTGCATATGTAGATTCAGTTTTGTGGGACTTTGGAGATGGCAATACTTCGACTGCATCAAACCCAATACATTCTTATAGTGANGCTGGAGAATATACAGTAGAATTAATTGGNTACAGTCCATGCTCAGGAGATACAAGCACACAAAACATACTCATTGAAATACCGTTTGGAGGAATAGAGCAGCTTCAAGGTGACGCAAATTATACCTTTAACAGGATTTCAGAAAACACCTACAATTTGTCCAGTTTATATCAAAATAGTATTGAGAAAATTGAAATTTTAGACATGATGGGAAGATCCATAAAAACGAACTTAAATGTACTAAATATGCATTCGGTGAACATTGAATTCGCGCACAAAGGCCAGCTAATTATTCGTTTTGAATTAAATGGAGTGCCTCAATTACTGCGCATACACCATTAAGCTTTTATTGCAGTAGGAAGCGGGGTTAAGTCAAAACTCTTTTTTGGTACATTTATTGTTACTAATAAGTTGTGGGTATGAATAGATTCCTCTTACTTTTTCCCGTTATTTTGACCTGCATCATTATATTGGTCTCAAGTAGCTTTCCTATTGATTTCGTTTTTTCTTCTTATGACACCGAGGAGATTGTTATTTATGAGTTTGGAGAAGATTTGTTTTCTGAAGAATCGATGTATACCCATGGGTTTTATCTAGATGCTTTGGCTTCAAAAAAGCATTACCCAATTAAATCTTCGGGAAAAGTAAAACTTCAATTTAAAGATGTTGAAACCCCTCCTCCAGAATCACTATTTTGTTAAAAAATTCGAAATACGCTCAAATTAGTCAATATCTAAAAATCAATACAAAATGAAAACTAAAATTTTTATACTTGGATGCATTGCTGCATTCTTATCATCATGTGCCGTAATTCGTCCAGGAGACGTGGGTATAAAACAAAACCTCGGAAAGCTTAAGGGTAAAACAAAAACACAAGGCGTAATGCTATTTAACCCTTTTACAAGTAGCATCGTTCGTGTTCCTATTCGAACGGTAAATAAAGAGATTCGTTTGAACCTTCCTTCCAAGGAGGGGCTTAACGTTCAAGCAGAAATTTCTATCCTCTATCATATTGAGGAAGCAAAAGTTGCTGAAATAATCTCTACTGTTGGAAAGCGCTACGAACAAACCTTGATCTTAAGTACGTTTNGATCCGCTTCGGCCGATGTATGTGCACGCTTCTTTGCCAAAGACATGCATTCAGGAAAGCGTGGTGAAATCGAAAAAGAAATCAAGGTTCAAATGGCCAAGCTCCTCGAGGGAAGAGGTTTTGTGATTGAAGCGGTCCTTCTAAAAAGCATCACTTTACCCAAAGGCCTGTATGCCGCTATTGAGGCCAAACTTCAGGCAGAGCAAGAGGCTCAACAGATGAAATTCGTGCTACAGAGAGAAGAAAAAGAGGCAGAAAGAAAACGAATTGAGGCAGCTGGGATAAGAGATGCACAGCTCATTATCAAGGAAGGAATCACGGAAGGAAATATTCAGTGGAAAAGCCTTGAGGTGTTAAAGGAAATTTCGATGTCTCCCAATGCTAAGCTCATCTTAACTGACGGTAAAACACCCGTTTTGATCGGGGGCGACAAGGACTAGAGCACCTAATTTTTACATCTAAAATTAAATACGGCGACCCATTAGCGTCGCCGTATTCCTTTTTAAAATGAATTGCAGCAATATATATTTACCTAAATTGGATCAATAAACCAATATATGAAACAAATCATACTTCTTTGCTTCTTATACATTTCTTTAAATGTTGTTTTTGGACAAGTAGATACGGTTGAGATATATAGCGAAGTGATGGATCATACCATTCCCAACCTCGTTATTACCCCTAAAGATTATACTGAACAAAATGATAATCTGCCAGTCATTTACTTGCTTCACGGTGCAGGTGGCTACTTCAGCAATTGGTTCTTTCGCGTACCAGAAATAGAACAATATGCCACTGATTATAATGTTATTATTGTGTGTCCTGATGGCGATAAAACCAGCTGGTACATAGATAGCCCAGTAGACTCTACAAGTCAATACGAAAGTTATATCACAAGAGAGCTTGTACCTGCTGTAGACCAAAAATACAGAACCATAAAGCAAAAGGACGGACGAGCAATTACCGGATTAAGCATGGGAGGTCACGGGGCATTTTACCTTGCTTTTCGAAACCAAGACATATGGGGGGCAGCAGGAAGTATGAGTGGTGGTGTCAATATAATTCCCTTTGCCGAAGAATGGAATATCGATGATATTCTAGGCCCATATGATCAGAATAAAAAGAATTGGGAGGACAATACAGTAATTAATCTTACACACTTATTAAAAGGTGACTTGAAAATAATCTTTGATTGTGGTAAAGATGATTTCTTTGCCGAAGTCAATAAGGAATTACATGAAAAATTAGTCACTGAGGGAATTACTCACGAATATACCGTTCGGCCAGGGAAGCACAATTGGGATTATTGGCGCAACTCAATAAAGTATCACCTCTTGTATTTTAATGACTTTTTTGGTAGAGAGTAGCGCTATATTTTCAGGATAACTCGAGTATTGAATCGAGCATTCTATTGCGCACCATTTGGATAATTCTTTTGTTTATGGAACGCTCACTTTTCAGATAAGTTAAAAATTCCTCTTTTGTAAGTTGCCCCAAAATCATTCCTTGAATTTCTTTTTTGAACTGATTGTCATTTTGAAAAGCGCTTTCGATCGCATTGATTCTTTTCTTTTTGTCCAGCATGTGAAAAACCACTTTTTTGGACAGGAAATGGCTTTGTACACGAAGTATTAGGATGTCATGCTGCATTTTGATTACCGGGCGCAAAACCATATTCTGAAAAAGCTCCTCTTCTTTTAGGTTGCCCTCAACAAGAGACTCCGGAAGATTTGGTCGGACTTTATCCATGCTTAGTTGTTGTAGAAGGACCCCAATACACGGTCCTCAAATTGATATCCTCCCTTGGTTTCTTGCTTGTCTAGTTTGTTATATTCTACCAATCCCCAAAGTAAAAATTCTTTAAAAAAGAGCTTATCCCCCGGACTTGCAAGTGCTTGATACATTTCCACAATCTCGTTTAAAGGCTCTACAGCATTTAATATTTCAGCATAAGCTTTATCTTTTAAATCAGCTGAGAGTGAAAAGGAGCTGTTTTCCATAAACCACGATACAACGGCG
>NYTQ01000133.1 GCA_002683585.1 Cryomorphaceae bacterium | reverse complement strand
TATTTTTGATTGATCTTTAATTTATCAGGCATAATATCCTCGATATAGGTCTTTTTTGGATCATCGGATGCTGCTAATAATTCATTTTCATTGAAATATTCAATAGAGGCGTAGTCGGTTATTCCTGGTTTGACCTCAAGTACTTTTTTTTGTGTATCAGTATATAACGCAACAAATTCGTGAACCTCTGGGCGAGGTCCAACGATACTCATTTCTCCTTTTAGCACATTAATGAACTGCGGAAATTCATCAAGCTTGTATCTACGAATAAAAATACCCACTCGAGTAATTCGGGGGTCTTTCATTCCGACGGTAAGTTTCCCTGATTGATCTGCATCAATTCTCATGGAACGAAATTTATAAAGCTTAAAAGGTAAGCCTTGTCTTCCAATACGCTCTTGCATATAGAAGATTCCTCCGGGGGAACTGAAAAGAATAAGTATAGAAATGACAAACCCGATGGGGAAAAATAAAACAAGAATGAAAAGTGAAAACAAGAAATCAAAAGCTCTTTTCATTGCTTAACCCTTTAGAATCTTTTCTACTGAGTTAATCACAGCAGTCAGTACTTGCTGAACTTGTAAATCATCTAAGTTGTAATATACGGGCAGCGAAATTTCTGTTTGGTATTTATGGTAAGCAATTGGAAAGTCATTGATTTCATAACCAAGGTTTTTATAGGCAGTGAGTAGTGGTAAGGGCTGAAAATGCACATTCACAGAAACAGATTGATCAAATATTTCCTGTATAATCTCATCTCTCTGAACCTCAGATATATCTTTAATTCTTAGCAGGTAAAGATGATGACTTGATATCTTGTCAGAAGTTTCGTGTGCAGGTAATAGTGCCCAATCTCTCTTTGAAAAAACCGAGTCGTACGCATGGAATATTTCTTTTCTTCTTGCTAAATTCTCTGCGTATCGATCTAATTCCACCAACCCTATGGCAGCCTGAATATCGGTCATATTACACTTGTATCCTGGTGTTACCACATCATATTTCCATGCGCCTTTTTTAGTTTTTGCTAAGGCGTCTTTGGATTGTCCATGTAAGGTAATCGTTACAAATTCTTTATAAATTTCTTCATGATCAAAGGGTTCCGGAAGGTTAAAACATACAGCACCACCCTCGGCAGTTGTGAGGTTTTTCACTGCATGAAAAGAAAAGCAGCTGACATCTGTAAAGCTTCCCGAGCGTTTGTTTTTGTATGTCGCACCAAAGCTATGTGCTGAATCAGCGGCGATTAAGATGCGTCCTAGCTTTTTTTGTTTATCATTAGAGGGTACAAAGATTGAGCTATGTTTCTGGACACAATTCATTATTTCGTCATAGTCACACGGAAACCCTGAAATATCTACAGGCATAATGACCTTCGTTTTTGGTGTAATTGCTGCTTCTATTTTGTCGAGCGCAATATTGAAGTCATCTCCATTAATATCGACCATCACAGCTTTTGCACCTGTATGCAATACAACATTTGCACTAGCACAATATGTATATACTGGAATGATAACTTCATCCCCAAGTCCAATACCCCACCATCTGAGGAAAACCTCCATCCCCATGGTCCATGAATTGACGGCAACGGTCGTTTTACAGCCGCAATATGCTGAAATTCTTTTCTCAAAGAGTTTCGTTCTAGGACCCGTAGTGATCCAGCCGCTTAACAAAGCTGCATTTACTTCATCAAGCACTTTTTGATCGATACGTGGGGGCGAAAATGGTATCATGTTTCGAAATTACATATTTTGAAGTTCATCGTATAAGCCTTCCGCTATTTTATTACGGTCAAAAACATCAGCCACATAATTTCTTGCACGATCGCCCATTTTTTTTGTTTCATCGGGGTTTTCTAAGAAATATAGTACCTGTGTTTTTAGGCTATCTATATCTTCTGGGGTATAGAATAGACCCGCTTGTGCATTTTCGATAAAATGTTTGCGCGCTTCTCCATCAACGCCAAGCAGTAATGGTTTTTTCATTGCCAATGCTTCAAATATTTTTGAAGGTATAGCNCCTTTAAAAANGTCTAACTTTTTGAGTGGAACGATGGCAATNTCAACGGACTTTAGTATACCTGGCATCTCTGATTTTGTAACGGGCTCCAAAAAGTGAATATTTTTGAGGGCATATTTTTTGTGAAGCGTAACTAATTTCTCCTTTTCTGGTCCTGCTCCTTGAATCACGAATTGTGCATGTGTATTTTCCAATTCTCTTGCCGCTTCAATGATAATCTCAAGCCCTTGCGCATGACCCAAAATACCTCCATAAAAGAAAATAATATCCTCATCTTTAAATCCATTGACTTNTCTAAAGTCACTATCTGGNNTTTTCTCAGGATTATAAAATGAGATATCGACCCCGTTGGGCAGCCAGCTTACCTCTTTTGCTGGAAAGCGTTGTTTGATATCATTGACAATNCCTTGTGTTTGTCCTGTAATTAGTGTAGAGGCCTNNTAGCATTTCTTTTCTAGCTTATAGGCCATNTTCAGGAGGTTTTTATTGGTCACTAGCCCAAGCTTTTCAGCACTTTCAGGCCAAAGGTCTGAAACATTAAAGATGAGCTTNGCATTTAGTTTTTTACTTAATGCGATTGCTGAATAACCAAGAAACAAAGGCGGGCTTTCAACCATNAAGTAATCAAAGGATTGTAATCTGCGNCCACGCCAATANCTTGACCAAACAAAGCTAAAATAATTGAGAAGCCGCGCAACAATACTTTTTGACGCGGACACGTATATCCAAGATCGGTGTACTGTGATACCTTCAATCGTTTCTTCTCTTCTTTGTTTATCCCTGTAATCCTTGAAAACTTCCATTTTTGGATAATTAGGCAAAGCTGTAAGTACTTCTATTTGAACCCCTTTGTTTTTTAAACGAATAGCAAGCTCATGAAGACGGTTTTGAGGAGCACCGATTTCAGGAGGATAGTATTGTGTAAGGATCAGTATTCTCATAGTACAAATCTATTTTTTTCATTAAACCTGCTCAAAACGGCCAACCAAAAGCAAAAGAAAATGATNCCACTTTGCCTTTGAATCATCGATTCAAAAAGACAAAAAACGATAAAAGATAATACCAAAGAAAAAAGAATCAATCTTTTTTGTTTTAAAGCAATAACCAATAGGTAAATAATGATGGATAGAAAAAGCAATAATCCAATGAATCCTAGTTCTGCCGTGATTTGAATAAATTGATTGTGTGGGTTATTTTGTTTTAGAGCGAGTCGACTATGTCCAAGGGCCTCGAGCTCCTTCTGCATATGAAAATCAAGATTTCCCAATCCAACGCCAAGAGGGTGTTTTAAACATATTTTAGTGGAGACATTCCATAAAATCAGCCTCGTTTCATTTCCTTCAAGGGGATAAGTTCTATTTCGAATAAATTCTTCTGGATTTTCATTATAGTTTTTAACAAAGGAGAGCGCATTTGAAAAATCGGCTTTTATTTCTTTTGATGAAAAAATAAAGCCAATGCCCATAATCGTGAGTATACTATAGCTGAGAATTAGATTTTTCGCTCCGCCTTGAAATACGGAAATAAGTATGGGTATAATGAGTACGAGTAATATAATTAAAAGAAATGCAGCCAAGCTTCCCAGGTTCCACTGAACCAATAATGTAGCTAAAAACAATATGATTNTGAGTGGCTTATTTGGAACAATTGTATTGCNTTTATCCAGAATGACTACTACCGATGAAAATATTAAAAAGGCAGAAAAATAGCTTGGATGATGAATTTGAGAAAAGTTAGTGGTGCTAAAACATCGTAGGCTTTCTCCAAATGCCAAACTACATTTATATGAATGATAAAATGCAATTGAAATAAGTACAATGCAGCCTACAATATGTGCTCTAAAAAGATGGATAAGTTCTTTTTGCTTTGCTGGATAAAAGGAAATAAGCATCGGTATAACAAGTAATGATAACTTATTTTCCAAAAATCTCAAGCTAGATAAAGNAGCACCATGAGTAAAAAGAGAAAGNAGGTATGCCCCGAACAAGGCCATCATAGCCAATAGGGCAATATTCGGTTTGAATACCAACTGTTTTTTTATTGCTCCATATATCGTCAATAGACAAAGCCAAATAATGAGTAGGGAGGAAAACTTGGGAAATATGAGCCATAATACCGAGAACAGCACAAAAGATCGATGATAAATTTTTAAGAAATTATCCATGCAATAGCTTATCGTAAAAAGCATAAAGCTTTTCTTTTTCTTTGCTCCAATTGTAATGTGCTAAGGCAGCTTTTTTTGCTCGAGCACCCATTTCTTNTANTCGCTGCTTGTCTTCGAGCATTGTCGTTATGGTATTTGAAATCTCATTGGGATCTAATGGATTTACAAATTCGCTACAATCAATTTTGTCTAGCAAGGATCTATACAGTGGGAAGTCACTCGAAAGTAATGCAAGTCCTGCATTCATATATTCAAACATTTTTATAGGATAGGCTTCAAGATAGCTTGGAGTAGGGTGGAGCGTTACGATACCAATTGAACATGTTCCTAANAGCTCAGTGATTTTTGCTTGATTTACCTGTCCATAAAAAATAACTTTTTCCCATCCTTTNAGTTGCCTTAGTTCCATCTCGAATTGTTCAGTATCAAAGCTACCTGCAAGATGAAGTACTACATCACAGTGCTCTATGGCCAGAATGATCTCTCTTAATCCTCTCGATTCATACAAGCCTCCAATATAACAGATATGATTATGTGTCTTTTCTGACACTTGGCCTTCGGGTAACTTAATCTGTGGATAATTGGCGATCATCTCAACATTTGGATGGAATTTTGAAAANCTTTCACAAATAATTGGTGTGACAGACACAATACCATCTAGCTTTTTACATGCTCTTTTTTCNTGATAGCNGTATAGCTTGGAGATAAGTTTCCTAAACACGACNGGAATCCAGTACTTATCTAGGATTTGTTTTGGGACATCCTCATGAGAGTCAAAAATAATTTTTGCTCCATTTCTCGATTTTAATTTTTTCGCTATTCTTAATAATTCAGGATCATGAAGGTGATATATATCCGCTTTTACTTTTAATGCTTCTTCAAGCACTTGGTCAACAGTTTCTTTCATTCTCTGAAGTCGAGATTTCACCGCCGAGTGAAAACCAATGACCTGAACATTATTTTCAATTCTGGTATTTCCATTAGGAACAATGAAATAGGTTTTATAGCGCTCAGCACTNGAAACAGCAAGCTTATGAAAAATACGNATGTCNCCATCAGAGTGCGCACTTGTCAAGTGACAGATAGTGGATTGTTTATTCGTATTTTTCATCAAATTCTTTTTTAAAAATCCAAAACAAAACCATGACGAGGCCCCATCCACCACTGAATAAAATAGTAGTCAATGAGCCAGAGCTCAATAAAAAAATTGGAAAAAGATTCAGCGTTAGCTTCGTCTCAATACCCGTGTTTTTAAATAGAATATTCATGACTAAAAATACTATAGCAAGAAATATAGCTGACTGAATGAGTCCTGCGTTTCCGAAATTCGAATAGCCTCTCATAAAGTGTGCAGCGTTGGCGCTTCCTTGCACTCCCTTTTTGGCATAATTGGGATAAATAACAGGGTAAAGCTCTAGGTTATAATCGTGATATTCTTGATGCGTTATTTTACAATACGACTGATATCCAGTGCCGCTCAGAAAAGGTTTATGTTCGGGAATGATTTCGAACCAATTGCCAACCATTTCACCGGGCAATATAAAAACACGTTTAACTAAGCTGCTAGATATTTTTTGTAATGCTGATTCTTCCTTTACTTTAATTGCATTACTTGGAGCTTCTTTCAGGTCGTTTTCACCGCCACGAAGCGGAGGATTAGATACAAAGACAAGACCTACAATAATCAATGCGATTGACACTGTATATTTGAATGCGAACAACCACTTTTTGGTGAATAATGAATATAGCAAGACAGGCATTAGAAACGATAAGACGTGGCTCTTTTGCATTAAAGAAAATGTATAAAATAAACCGGCAAAGAACACAATCCAATATATTTTTCTCTTCGTAATCAGCAACAACAGCAATGTGAATGGAAGGATGGCTTTAATATTCATGCTAGATATATACCGCCAAATACTGTTTGCTCTAATGCCTATTTCCTTTCTATGCATATTCACTTCGGATGTCTTCATCATCTCTAAGCTCTCAAATGCAGGTGAACCGCCCATGGTGATTAGGTGAAATCCTATCAGGGATAAGCTTACAATAATTAAGGGATAAACAAGTACTTGAAAATTGAATTTTGAGGCGGGAATAGAGGATTTTTTCAACAACTGAAATCCAATTAAATAAACAATTAAGAAACTAAAATAGCACAACGCAAGTGGCCATATATGCTTACCACCAAACGTATAGAATTCACCAAATAAAAGCAGCACAAACACAAGATTGTAGATGCTAAAAAAAGTATGTGCTTTTAAAAATGGTTTAATAGTCATTGGATTAGAAATAGTTGATTTCAATTATATTGTCATCGCGCATGATTCCGAGTGGTTAAACTTATGATGTCAATTTTTGACGTTTCACAACAGTGTAAAGATAGTATAAGATCAATAGGTTCATAACGACTTGAGACCAAGTTACAATCTCAAAAACTAGAAATAGCTGAGTGTCATTTTTAATGAGTAAGTATGGTAAGATTAAAAAACCTGCGACCTGTAATACCGAGGTTAGTAGACTAATCAAGAAAAAGCTCTTTTGTTTATTGAACACCAAAGGTATTGTCGAAAGAGGTGTTACTATGAAATTCAGCATTAGCCATGGAGCCATTATTTCTGATAGCCTACCTGAAATAAGCCATTGGTCTCCGAACACGAAAGTAAATAGCTCTGAACCAAAAAAATAAATAACTGCAAATGGGATTATTGAGAATATAGCGAGGTATCCTGTTATTTTTTTGAACAAAGGTAAAATAGATTCACCGTCATTAAATTTACCCGAGATATGATTGAAAAATACTTGAGACAGAGATGCTCCGATCAGCATTGCTGGTATTCTAAGCATTTTATAGGTATGATCAAAGGAGCCAAAAATACTCTCGGAAAACAGCTCAATGAGTATAATTCCAATGAATAAATCTCTGGCGTGATCTGATAGAGAATGGGGTAGGGACGCCAGCGGAAAATTCTTATACTCTCGACTTAAAACACGTGTTTTTAATTTATGAAGAGAAGATTTTGAGATGAATTTCAGTGTGATAAAATCATATACAAAAAAAGCGGCTCCTATCATCAAGCTAAGCACAAAGGAAAGGATCAAACCTAAACTTCCCCAGCTCAAAAAACCAAAAATAACTCTTGAGCTATTGAGTGTAATTGAGTTACTCATTTTAGATAAGGATATTTTCTTAAAGTACTTTTTTCTGATTGACCAATTGGTTCCTAAATTAAAAAAGGCCAATGAAAAAACGGAAACGATGAGCAGGATTAGCAAGAGGTAAAAGTCAACACCTTTACCCTTCATTAATCCGAAGACAATACCAGCAAAAAGGCAAAGTGAAATTGTAATTAGCGATATTTTTAAGGCAAAACGAAATAGGATAAAAGCATGCTTATCTTTTTTTGGCAAGGGTAATGCATATTCATAGCGTGCTGTCGCTATTGTTGCAAGTAGAACGGTAACCCGCTGAAACATTCCGAACTCGCCCATCTCAGCTGGTGTATATAATCT
>NYTQ01000132.1 GCA_002683585.1 Cryomorphaceae bacterium | reverse complement strand
CATTACAATTCCAGAAACATCAACCTGTACATTACCCGTAGCGGGAACGCTAAATGAAAACCAAACGTCAGAACCTAAATAGTTTCCACAACCGGGCGCTGGAGCGCCAATGGTATTCGTTGCGCCATCATTTGTAAATGCTTCAAACTGGCATGTTGAATTTACACTTATAATTTGAGCATCGCAGGGATCGTCATTATCTGGGGTTGCAGAAGGATCTGTTGCGCATATATCAAAAAGCCCGCTAACATCACCACCATTTTCCCAAACCCTTATCCAAATGGTTTCTCCAGGGACAAGGCCGGATAAAGATAAAAGTGGCATATTCCCATTATTACTGGAATTATCATCACAGGAAATCAAACTTAGAGAAGAACATGTACCGCTGTAGGCAGCAGCTCCTCCATCCGTAATTGTTCCCACATCAAAGTCCACTTCAACTTCACCAGAAGNAGGAACTGTCAGAGAAAACCAAACATCCTCTCCTACATAGCCTGCACACCCAGGAGCAGGAATACCAGTTGAAGCGGTAGCACCATTATTAAGAAAGCTACTGAACGTACAGGGTATATTTAGTGAAAGTGGGCTCGCATCACAAGGGTCATCATTTGATACACCTGCAGTACTTACAGAAATACAAAAATTAAAATCGGTTGCACAACCATTTACCCTATGTCCTACAAAAATCGAGTANGTATTTCCTGGAGTCAGTGCAGTTAGGCCAATAAACATATCTGCTGTTGAGTTTATTGGAGAAGATTGCATACAATCGACTTCCGTTAGTGAGCCACATGCACCCTCAAATACTAGAACACGATTAAAGCAAGCCAAAGGGGCAATATTATTTACAGAAATATTCATTTCNGCCGCGGAAGCAACAAATGAATACCAAACNCCAGGATTTGGAATATTAAATAAAGTACAAGCAGTTGAAAGACCTCCCGTAAGTGTTGCTCCTCCACAGGTACTTCCTGGAGTACAAGATGCATTAACCGTTAANGGNGTTGCAGTTGTACATGTCGTATTTGTCGGACTGCATTGACTCCACAATAGATTAGAAAAAAATANAATATTTAATAATAGTCCTAATCGCATATCAATCTATATCATTAATATTTGACGGATATATGACTACTACATGGCGTTCATCAAGAATGTGAACAACNGTTTCTGTTTCATCNTGGATAGATTCAAGGAAACAAATTTCAGNAGACTTTAAAGACCTCGGGGAAAATTTAAGTTTTGGATTGTTAGCCTGAAAGCTCTTTCGAATAAGAACTTTATAAGTGTTGACATTTAACGAGCAAGGGTTCTCAATAGTTTCTTGGGCACGTGTACATAAACACAAACAACCCACAAAGAGCGCGGAGCATAAGAGTTTCATGAAGTAATAGTTTAGCGCTNTAAAATTACAATCTTAAATCGAAACAAAAAATAAAAAAATGTGTTTTTTAAAAAAAGAAANTAACGAANNNCGANAGTTGTCAACAAAATTTTTAAAAAAAATTAAATATTNTCTNTCTTTGAAATGAAATTGTTGATATTTGTAATTGGACATTTAAAGCCTATAGACTATGAAAATATTAGTTACTGGAGGAGCCGGCTTCATAGGAAGCAATCTATCTAGAAAACTTGTGAACGAGGGACATGAGGTTGTTGTTTTAGATTCTCTTCTGAGAGGCAACAAGTTAGACAAAGACACTTTTTCAAAAGTAAAATTTTTTAAAGGCGATGTGAGAAGTAGACAACTTGTGTTGGAAGCTTCNAAAGGGTGTGATGTNATTTTTCATTTAGCTGCTGTTTTAGGAGTAGATATTGTTGCAGACAATCCTGTTGAGACTATGGATGTTGAAGTAGTTGGAACGAGAAACGTAGTTGAAGCCTCAGAAACTAATAATGTCAAGTACATATTATATGCTTCAACAAGCGGTATTTACAGTCATTCCGCAATTGTAAAAAATGCACTGACAGAAGAAGTACTTGTTGACCCAAGAACATCATACGCAATGGCAAAGAGGTATAACGAAATATACCTCGCCTCACATCACGAAGAGAGAGGTATTAATGTTATCTCAATTCGGTTCTTTAACGTTTACGGTTGGAATCAAGACAACAGAATGGTTGTCCCAAGATTTTTCGAGCAGTGTGAAGAAGGTGAAGATATTACAGTCTTCGGAAGCGGTGAACAGACCCGAGATTTCACCTACATAGAGGATACTATTGAAGCCTGTTGCAGGNTGATCGGAATTAAAGGNTCTCACATCGTGAATATAGCNAACGAATCCGAATGGTGTATTACTGAACTAGCCAGTGAAATCAAAAGTATTACAAATGCTAAATCGAAGATCACCTATTTAGATGCGCCAAAGAAAAGATACGATTACGAAGTTGAGAGACGGGTTGGAAGCTCAGAAAAACTTTATAAGCTGACCAAATACAAGCCAGATACAGAGCTGAGAGAGGGACTGCAGAAAATCTATGAAATCAATTATCCAAAAGCTGTAAAGAATTGAGAGATGAATTACTTTTCTCGTTAATTGACGAGGAAAAAACTAGACAAACAAANGGACTGGAGCTTATCGCCTCAGAAAACTATGCTAGCCAAGAGGTTATTTCCGCAATGGGCAGTATTCTAACCAATAAATATGCCGAAGGCCTNCCAGGAAAGAGATATTATGGCGGTTGCGAAGTTGTAGATAAAGTTGAACAATTGGCCATCGATCGCTTGTGCAAGCTATTCAATGCATCTTGGGCTAATGTACAACCTCACTCAGGTGCTCAAGCGAATGCAGCTGTTTTTTTGGCATGCCTAAATCCGGGAGATAAAATTCTTGGTTTTGACTTGTCTCACGGAGGACATTTAACACATGGTTCAAAGGTCAATTTTTCAGGGAAACTATATGATCCATATTTTTATGGTGTAGATAAGTCTTCCGGNCTAATTGACTATGATTCTTTAGAAGAAACAGCGAAAAGGGAAAGGCCAAAACTCATTATATGTGGCGCCTCTGCTTATTCTAGAGATTGGGACTATGCAAGAATTAGAAANGTCGCAGATGACATTGGGGCGTTAATACTTGCCGATATATCCCATCCATCAGCGATGATTGCAACTAAGCTTTTGAANGACCCACTCGATTATTGTCATATTGTAACTTCTACAACGCATAAAACCCTGAGAGGACCTAGAGGCGGTATTATCATGATGCGTGAAAACATTAAGAACCCCTTTGGACTCAAATGGAAAAATGGAAATCTAAAGTCAATGGGTGCTCTGCTAGATGCAGCTGTATTTCCAGGTACTCAGGGAGGACCATTAGAGCATGTAATTGGGGCCAAAGCGGTTGCTTTTGGTGAAGCAATGACACCTGAATTCAAGGCATATATGAAACGTGTTAAGGCCAATGCAAAACTAATGTCGGAGATGTTCATCGAGAAGGGTTATCATATNGTGTCCGGCGGTACAGATAATCACTGTATGCTCATTGATTTAAGATCGAAGGGAATCACAGGTAAAGATGCGGAAGAACTGCTTGGAAGGGCAGAAATTACGGTAAATAAAAACATGGTTCCATTTGATTCAGAATCNCCTTTTGTTACTTCAGGAATTAGAATTGGAACNTCTGCGATAACAACCAGAGGAATTGTGGAAGCTGACATACCACAAATAGTCAATATCATCGACAAGGCATTAATGTCAGGCGGGGATGAAAAGGTACTNTCGGAAGCGAAAACTGAGACCGCTAACCTAATGTCGAGCAAACCATTATTTCAGTGGTAGANATCCTGAAATNCAGAANGCCNATTNAAAGTCACTTTCAACATTCNTNTATTCATAACTTTTGGAGATCANGCGTNGAACCTGTTCTAATAAGAATAATTTAGAGTAACTAAACTCTGCTCTTATTATATGAAAACTATTCCAAAACAGGGAAANCCTATTTTTATATATCGCCCTAAATTTTATACTTCACGTAGAAATAATCATCATTATCACCATTCATTTGATCAGAGAAATATTAAATCTCAAATAAGATGACNAAAGGGAAAACGGATCAAAGTGANATTGATGAAAAAAATGCGGAATACCTTTCCACATGTAAAAATGAGCCTAAGGTCGGATTTCATAAATCNATAGAGCTTCTAAAAAAAGGCGAAAATATACAATATGACAAAGGAATAGGAGAATCCTTGAGGAACCTTGCTTTTGCTAGCCAACTCCTCGGATTAATCCCTGAAGGATACCAATATGCTACTAAGGCCATCAAAGTACTTGAGGNNAATGGAGATCAAAAAAACCTTGCCCATGTCTACCATACTCTTGGATTTATTTTAGATCACTTNGATAAACAGGAGGAACGTTTGGAAGTGAATCAAAAATGCTTAGCAATAAGTCGCCTNCTNAATGAACAAGATTGGGTTCTGCGGACATTAAATAATACAGGAGACTGTTACACAAAGCTCAATAAATATAAAGAAGCGATTTCGTTTTTTGAAGAATGTCTTTCCCTATTAAACACTGATGATTGCTTCATGCACTCTGTCGTAACATGTAATCTTGGAGAAGTATATTATTATAATGAACAATATGAAGAGGCTATACTTCAATTCGAGCAGAGTAAAAAGAAGGCGATTCTTAATAAATCAAAAGGNATCGAGGTTACAAACATTCTATTTATTTCNAGGTGCTTGCACAAAATGAATCAAAACCTCAAGGCAATTGAAGTTATAAGAACAGCAATTAATGAAATTGAATCTATTCATAACTCATCGAAAGAAATAGACTTCAAAGAAAATGGTGGACTTACCTCCCCTGCTCTACTCAAGGTATCNATGGATATTGANGCTGAGGTATATAAGCATTATGGGGAGCTGAGCGAAATTGATGGGAACCTTAAAAATGCACTTTACGCATTTAAACGTCATAAAGAAATTGAAGCCAAGCTCAACAAGCAAAAATACACACANGAGTACGAAAGTATCGAGCTTCGTATGGAAATATCGCAATTGGAAACGATTGTGAGTCAAAGGACACAGGAGCTAGAAAAAACGCTCAGTGACCTTCAGCTGAAAGAACAAAACACAAGACTTGTTATTGAAAATGCAATAGACGCAATCTTATTTTTCAATTGGGAAGGTGAGGTGTTAGATTATAATCGCAAATCTCTAAAGTATTTTGACTTAGAAAGTAGCGTCACCCCTACCAACATATCTGACATTCTCATGTTTCTTGCGGATAAGGACATGGAGACATTTATCAAAAGATTATATAAGGACGGACACAACGACCTCAACAACAAACGACACAGAATGANATCCATTGAAAACAACTTGTTTTTTGAAGTGGCTTTCACAAAGATTAATACCAATGGAAACAGTCAAGGTGTCGCCTTCATTAGTAATATTACAGCGAAAATAGAATCCGAGCAGAGAAAAGCAAGAGATTTAAAAACCCAAACGACAATCAACCTTCTTTCTCAAACTATTCATGACGAAACAGATTACCATACCCTACTGAATACGATAAGTAAACNTATCATTCAAGATTTTGAAGTATCGAAATGTGGGATTCATGTGTTTGATAATCAAAATGATGGTGTATTCGAAATCACAAATTTTAAAAATAAGAATATCGCGGAAGGATTTATTCAAAGTATCGGAGATGCAAAATACATCCTACAGGATGACCATAATTATAATCGGGAGATCATGAAATCAAAGCTGTCCGTTCCGCTGCGCATATCTGGTTTGCTNGTCGGTTACATTCGTTTAGAACATATCAGCTCACACTTTTTTAACGATTCACACATTAAAGTTCTAACCTCTATATCCTCTCTACTTGCGAGCCGTCTTGATAAAATACAAGAGCAAAAACAAAAAGAAATTCTTCAAAATAAGCTCTATGAAATGAATCAGAAACTGGAGGATGACGTTTTCTTGAAATCTAAACAAATAAATGAGCTAACCCATAAGTATCATGAACAAGAAAAAGAATCTCTACTTGCGGATATGGCTAATGCTATTTCACATGAGCTCAACACTCCATTTGGTATTATAAATTCGGGGGCTACAGCCATGAAAGATATTGTAAGTGATTTATTGGAGATCAAATTGGGTAGCTCTTTGCNCCATGAAGACTTTGAATTCGCACTTCAATTTGCAAAGTCGAATGAAATAGAACAATTTATTAATGGAAGAGAAAAACGNAAAAGAGCANTTGAATTCAAATTACTTCTTGAATCAAAATCCTATTCAAACANTTCTATCGATACCATTGCCACGAAATTTGTTGAATCTAGCTTTCCAATGTATAAATCAAAGGAAGTAGATTATGTNTTGCAACATGAGCATCCCATTCAGCTACTNGACCTNATAAAAAGAATACAGCAATCAATATCCTTTTCAGAGACAATATCTAAGACAAGCTCGCGCGCAACANATGTTGTTAAAGAGCTCANAAAGCTCGCGAAAAAAGAAGGNAAGAATGAAAAGGTTTCCGTAAATATAGCCGAGAACATCCAATCCATTCTCGCAGTTTACAAATACAAAATGGACAATGCACAAATTTCAATTAATATCCCAAAGGATGCAGAAATTAAAGCTGTAGAATCAAAATTATATCAGCTTTGGAAAAATATGTTTATGATGGCATGCAANAACTTCAAGAAAGATGATAGCGAAAGAATCATAAGCTTTGATTACTCCTTAGAGAATGATCAAAATATCGTTCGCTTCACCTTTAACGGTCCTCAAATCGAAAAATATATTGTTGATGATATCCAGAATATTGGCGGAAATGACCAAAGTAAAGACAGAAAACTAAATTTAAATCTTAAAATTGCACGAAAAATTGTTGCAGANATAAAAGGCGAGCTAGAAATNGANTCTGCTCCAGAAAAAAATATATTTACCNTCTCCATNCCGCNCAGTAAGGAAAAANACCACGCATAAAAAAAGCCNCCAATGGAGGCTNTTCAATATTCTNNTTAAAATTTATTCCTCAACAACTGAGAAATTAACTGTCTGAACTACTCCTTTGAAGAGATTTACTTCAGCTTCATAATTTCCAAGCTCTTTAATTGGCTCATCCTTAATCTTCAAGGACTTTCTATCTACCTCGAAACCAGCTTTCTTTAATGCATCTGATAATTGTATCGTATTAATCGAACCAAAAATCTTGCCTTTGTCTCCAGCTTTTGTGGCTATTGATATTTCAAGACTGGCTAATTTATCAGCAACAGCTTGTGCCTCATTGAGGAGCTTTTCTTCTTTGTGAGACTTCTGCTTTAAAATTTCTTCATGCGCTTTTTTGGCACTAGCCGTAGCCAATACCGCATAACCTTGAGGAATTAAAAAATTACGACCGTAACCAGGCTTTACCTTCACAATCTCATTGGTATAACCCAATTTATTAACGTTTTTCTTTAAAATAACTTCCATAACTTAAGTTTTGATAGAGGATTACTTCAACATATCGCCAACATATGGCAATATAGCGAGGTGTCTAGCTCTTTTAATCGCTTTGTTCACTCTAGATTGGTACTTAGCAGAAGTTCCAGTGATTCTTCTGGGCAGGATTTTCCCTTGTTCGTTTAATAATTTCAATAAAAAGTCAGGATCTTTATAATCGATGAACTTTATACCACTTTTCTTGAACCGACAATATTTTTCTTTCTTAATATCAATATTAATCGGAGTTAGATATCTAATATCGTTTGACATAATTAAAAATTTT
>NYTQ01000131.1 GCA_002683585.1 Cryomorphaceae bacterium | reverse complement strand
TATAAAGGCATCAAATACGGGTCTAGCTTTTCTTTAAGGTCTCCCGGAAGAAAACCAAGGTTCTCACCTGCTTCCACTGCAGGTCTCGTCAAAACAATTCTTTTGACCTCTTTAGCTTTCAATGCTTTTACTGCCAGGGCAACAGCAGTATATGTTTTTCCGGTTCCGGCAGGACCTACGGCAAAAACCATATCGTGTTTTTCAATAGAATCAACCAATTTCTTTTGGTTAACCGTTCGTGCTCTGATTTTGTTACCCCCATTTCCATGAAGGATCACGTCTGAGGATTGTCGTCCACCAATTAGGGATGCACCATCATCAAGCATTAAATTATCTATGTTGTTTTCCGATAAGGAATCGTATTTTTCCAGATGCTTGAGCAACAAAGCTATTTTGTGCTCAAATTGATCGATTAAATCATCTTCACCCGATAAGGTGAGTGTATTTCCCCTCGAGGCAATTTTTAGCTGCGGAAAGTACTTTTTTAAATACTTAAGGTTCGTATTATTCACACCAAAAAACTCCACGGGGTTTGTCGATTTTACAAGTATCTTTCTTGAGCCTTCCATTAACTTATTTTAATTGCTTTTAGTCGGTTTTTTTTTATATTCCATTACTTTTGGTAAAATTATCATTTTAATTAGAATAATGAATCTAGAATCTTGATGCAAATCCTTACGCTAACCTCGGATACAGGTCTACAAGACTATTATATAGCTTCTCTGAAAGGAGCCATCCTAAAAGCTATGGAGGGCGTTCAAATTGTAGATGTATCACATTCCATTAAACCCTTTGATGTAGCTAGCGCTGCTTTTCAGATGCAATGCTGCTACAAAGACTTTCCAGATGGCACGATCCATTTAATCGGTGTAGATAGCGAACCGATGATTCAGCCTCCAGAATATTCGGATGCCTCGAGTTTTGTTTCAAGCTATCCCACGGTGATGAAATTTCACAACCAATATTTTATTTCAAATGATAATGGATTTTTTGGTGCCTTCCTTGACGATAAAGAGCCTCAAGAATTATGGCGTTATACAGTGGACAAGACCAATACCTTAGAATTGAAATATCCAATGAAAAATTGCTTTTTGCCTTTGGCAAAGAGAATTATGGATGAGGAACCCTTGAGTCAATTCACAGAAGCGGTAAATAAATATAAGAAAGCCCTTATTCCTAAAGCCGTTATCGAGGAATTTGTCGTGAGAGGAATTGTAATTCATGTTGATTCTTTTGGGAATTTGATTACGAATATTTCCAAAGCAGATTTTGATCGTCTCCCTCAGGATGCTCCTTATGAAATAAAATTTGCAAACGAGAAATATTACATTGACCACATAAGTGACACATACAATGCAGTACAGCAAGGAGAGCGGGTAGCACTTTTCAATGAAAATAATCTTCTAGAAATAGCTATCAACCGCGGAGCCCGCCAAAGCACTGGTGGAGCCGATATCCTATTTGGAATGAAACAAGGCGATCGATTGCGAATTGAATCTTCACCCGCAGGTTCACGAAAAACCTTATTATTTTAATGCTGGTGCGTATCGTTAAGCTTACTTTTAAAGAAGAAGCATTGTCATTATTTTACAAAGAGTTTGACAGACATAAACATCATATTGCTTCTTTTCCAGGTTGTCAAGGCATGAGGCTTTTGAAAGGAATCAATGATCCAACTGTGGTTATGACATATAGTCATTGGGATAACGAGAAAGCCTTAGATAATTATCGGGAATCAGCTTTATTTTCAGGTTTATGGAGCAAAATAAAACCCATGTTTGGAAACAAACCTGAAGCATGGAGTCACGAAATTCATTTTAATGGATTTGAAGAAAATAAAATCTAAAGAATTCACAAACCATCTTTGAAAAGTTATTCATTCAGGTGCCCTTAAAATTGTTAATTTTAACAAATTCAAATTAGAATATGCGCGCGTTGTATTTCAGAGAATTAAGTAGCTTTTTAAGTTCGACTATCGGCTATGTATTTGTACTCATTTACCTTATTGCTTCTGGCTTATTCCATTGGATATTGGCCTACAATACAAACTTATTAGAAGGTTCCGAGGCTGACCTTATTCCTTTCTTTAATTTGTCACCTGTGGTTTTTTTGGTGCTTATTCCTGCAATTACTATGAAATCTTTTGCAGAAGAAAGAAGAACAGGAACGATCGAACTTCTNTTTACCCGGCCCATTTCTGACTTTGGGATTTTGATGGCAAAATACTTGGCAGGTGTTACCCTATTGGTAATTGCTATTCTACCAACGCTGTGCTATTATGTATCAGTTTATTACTTAGGCAAACCAATAGGCATTATTGACGGTGGAGCTACCTTTACTTCATATATGGGCTTNCTGCTACTCGGAAGTGTATTCGTGGCCATTGGTATCTTCGCATCGGCATTGACAAGTAGTCAAATCATCGCTTTTATCGTCTCGATGTTCTTGTGTTGGTTTTTATTTGATGGCCTGCATCTACTTGGAGATTTTGGACAATTTGGCGCATTAGATTACTTCGTCAAATACCTCAGCCTGGCCTTTCATTATGACTCTATTAAAAAAGGTGTAATTGTTACCGAGGATTTACTCTTCTTTTTATCGGTCATTTTTACTTTTCTATTTGCTGCACATGCTGCACTAAAAACCTTGAAAAGATGAAAAATAAAATCAAAGGAACATACTATCAATGGTTGATCTTTAGCATCATATTGGTTGGTGNCGTGCTTATAAACATTATAGGCCACTTCACTTCCTATCGTATTGATATGACCTCCGANAATAGGTATTCCTTGGCTAGTGGAAGTGTTGCTTACCTAAAAGANATTCAGAAATTAGAAAATCGTATAAGCATTAAAATATATTTGGAGGGAGANCTTCCCTCTGAGCTAAGGTCATACCGAAATTCTNTAGAAGAAAAATTGAAAGATTTCAAACGATATGCNGGAGACCGCATAGAATACACCTTTATTAATCCAAATGAAGGTTCAGATGAAGACAAGCAGCTCATCTTTGAGCAAATCTACAACAAAGGATCTGGCGTACTTCCCATGGAAATTAAGTTTTCAAAAAATGCGAAAGAAACCAAACTAATGCTTTGGCCAGGAGCCGTTTTATCCTTCACATTGAATGGAATCCCCCAAGAAACAGTCGTACAACTTTTACCTGGAACTTCAGTAGATCGACCGTTTAACATGTATCAAATGCCCGAGGTCGTGGAAAAGGGCTTGAATGATCTAGAATATAATTTAATATCAGCGTTACGCAGGCTATCAACTTTAAAGAAGAAAAAAATTGGTTTTCTTCAGGGACACGGTGAGCTCAACCAATACGAGACTAAAATTGCAAGACTACTCATTGCGCCCTATTATAATATTCAAGAAGTTGAGCTTCAAAATAACATACATGCGCTCGATGATTTTGATGGTTTAATTATNGCGGACCCAAAAAGAAAATTTTCGGATAAGGACCTTTATTTGATTGATCAGTTCGTCATGCGCGGGGGAGACCTCATGTGCTTTATGAATACCTTAGAGATAAATAAGGACACACTATTTAGGCAAGGTTTTACGCATTCGGAAAGAAAAAATATCCGACTCAATGACCTACTTTTTGATTATGGGTTTAAAATAAAAGACAACCTGATCATGGATGTGAATTCTATTCCNAAATTTGATAGACGATTCAAGGAAAGTCGCGTAAATTGGTATTACCAGCTGCTCTCCACCAATTCAAAGCACACAACGGTCAANAATATTGAACCAATCGCTCTTGAATTCGCCAATCAAATTGAACCTATTAAAGACAATGTTATACCCGTTTTAACAAGTTCAAAAAACTCAAATTATACNGGACTTGCGCCAATCGTNGAGCTAAATATGGCATCAAATTTCGATGAGACAAATCCTATATTGTCATCACAGGAGAAAATAACCAATGACCTGTGCTTTGCGGCTACTTCAAGTGGAAAATATAGCTCCTATTTTAACAATAGAATCGTCGCAGACTTTATAAANAACCCAGATGCCAAATTTTTAAAAGAGAGTAAAACTCCTGCAAATATATTTGTGGTGAGCAATGGAACCTTTCTTGCAAACACCTATCGAATGAGTCAAACGAGACAGGGTCCTCAAGCTGACTTTAAAGGATTTAATGAGCTAAAAATGAATGCCGACGATGTTGCTTTGAACACCAAGCGAGCAATTGGTAACCAAGACTTTTTTTTAAATATTGTTGACTTCGTAATGGGAGAGGATTATATGTTGGATATCAGAAGTAGACAAATCGATGTAAGAGANATTGACAAAACGAAAATTCAAATTTTTGCGAACTTTTACAAAACCATCAATTTACTATTTCCAATTTCAATCATTCTTTTACTTGGTGTTTTTCTGANTTTCTACAGACGAAAACGCTATAAGACAAATTAAACGCTACTATGAAAGCTAAAAAAANACTCACCCTTATTTTCGGATTATTTTGTGTGTCCGGGTTGGCATTNTACGCNTNCAATATTATGAGCACTGAAAGTAATTCCAGTACTGAATTGATTGATTTTGCCATAAAAGANACCTCCAAAGTGACTAAAATCATTATTACAGATCCATTTCAAAAGNCTTATCAGATNGAAAAAAGAAAAGGTATTTGGCAAGATGAAAATGGAGGTTGTATAACNCANGCATACGCTCACAATATTTTAAGTGTCGCCAAAAACATAGAATTCAAAGGCTATCTTTCTAAAAACTCCCATGAAAACTTCACAGTTAAAATGTCTGCATCTCACACCAAGGTTGAGTATTATGTAGANAATAAATGGCATAAAACCTGGTATATCGGACCATCTGCNCCAGACCACTACGGACAAATCATGTTGCTAGATTCAAAAGAAGACGGAAAGAGCACGGAACCAGTCATGATGAAGGTCAAGGGAGTTAATGGTATTATTGAGCCAAATTTTTTTGCTGATAGCAGAAAATGGATTTGCACGAATATCTTTAGGGTTCCTCTAGAATCAATATCATCTGTAGTCGTTAAAAATCACTATGATAGCACGAGAAGTTTTGAGGTAAAATATCAAAACGATGGGTTTGAAGTAAGTACAAATGGAATACGATTACCATCGGTAGATACAGCGAACGTATACCGATACCTGCACAATTATAAGAAGATTCACTTCGATATCGCAAACTACATTCTCAGTGAATCTGAATGTGATTCACTAAAAGCTACAGAACCNTTTGCAGAAATTACTTTGGATGAAAAATCAGGAAAACAGACTCATTTACGTTTATTTCGAATAAAAGCTGACGAGCCTCAAAGAAATGAATTTGGAGAGCTTGTAAACATGGATATGAATAAGTTTTGGTGCGCACTGCCGAGTGGAGAAATAGTAAAGTGCCAATACCATGTGTTTAATCCNCTATTGTTCGGTCACATTTATTTTAGGGCCCTAGAATCATAAAAACACCGTCTACGNATAAACACGTAGCGAGCTAGTAATTTATACGTAGAACCCTTTCCGAGATTACCNACAGTTACATTAAACTTTCTAAAAAAAAAATACCTAAAATTTAAAAGTTTAATTTATCTTTAAACCGAGTTAATAGATTAGTAGTTTAGCTTAGTGGGAAGTATTTTA
>NYTQ01000130.1 GCA_002683585.1 Cryomorphaceae bacterium | reverse complement strand
TGCCTATTTTCATGGAATGCTAAAACGAGGTGTCTATCTCCCTCCGAGTGCGTTTGAAAGCTATTTCTTGAATGATGCATTGAGCTATGAAGATCTCGCTCAAACATTAACTGCTTTTCAGGAGGTACTTAAGGAGATTTAAAAGTTAGTTGTCATCTTTTTTACCTNTCACTGAACATTCTTTGCACCTTTTTGTTTTGATTGTGAGAACTGACAAATCGAGTTTTGACACAACACAAAGGAAAAATATTAGAAAAAGCAGTGAGAGAGAGTGGTATTCCNCTTACAAAGCTCACTAAACGAATCAATAAAAGTCGTCGTTGGATTTACAATGCCTTTGAAAATCCTAACCTTTCCATTGAATATATTATTCAGATAGGCGATATTATACACTACGATTTCTCTGAGGCCTTGGTGGAGTTAAAGAAATTTAAAACTTCTGCGCTNAAAGTTCACATTACTGGTGAGCAAGATTATCCTGAATTTTGGAAGGATAAGTACCTTGAGCTTCTTGAGAAGTACAANAACATTCTAGAAAGAAAATTGGCGTAGTTGCTCATTCTATCTTAACTTTACATNGTGATTTTTGTAACTGGTTCTTCAGGCCTGGTAGGTAGCCACCTTCTTTACGCACTTGCTGAAAAAGGGGNAAAAGTTCGGGCTTTATATAGGTCTCAGGAAAGCCTTCGTNCAATAGAGCATCTATTTTCATATTACAATCAAAAAAATAGTACAAGCCATACAACTGAACACATTGAATGGATCAAAGGAGATATTTTGGATGTTAGTATTTTAGATAATGCAACGTCAGGTGCAGATATCGTTTACCATTGTGCAGCCATAGTTACCTTTTTAAAATCAGATTTTCATACCTGCATGAAGGTCAATCGAAGAGGAACAGCCAACGTCGTCAATGCATGTCTAAGAAATAAAGTAGGGAAATTATGCTATGTAAGCTCNACTGCAGCATTGGGAAGGTCAAAAGAGNTGGTTTCTGAGGATACTAAATGGAAATCGGGTGCTGATGTCAGCGGTTATTCCGTGTCGAAGCANAGTGCAGAAAAAGAGGTGTTTCGCGGAGCGGCAGAGGGTTTGAAGGTTTCAATAGTCAATCCATGTGTTATTTTAGGCCCAGGAGATTGGGATAAAGGCTCCTTAACAATACTAAAGGCTGCAAAAAACGGNCTATCATTTTACACAACAGGAAGCAACGCGATTGTNGANGCTCGCGACGTAGCAAATGTTTTAATTCTTTTGGCTGAAGNAGAAGAGTCCGAAGAAAAGTATTTATTAATAGGTGAAAATGTCAGCTTTAAGAAGCTTTTCACCATGATTACAGAGCGTCTGAAAACCAATTCTCCTAAATATAAATTGAACGCGCCAATAGCCAAGGCCATTGCATTTGTACTTGAGAATGGCTTACGTTTTTTCGGTATAAAAAGCCCTTTAACATTAGAAAGTATGCAGTCTGCGTATAAGGAGATATCTTATAGTAACCAAAAGGTAAAGGATCGATTCAATTACTCATTCTTCACCTTAGAGCAGAGTATTGATAATGCCGTAAAAGGGAGGTTCCATGATTAAGGTAATGGGTAAAAACTTATCCAAGGAGCTATTAATTATGTTCGTTTTAATCGTCCTATATACTGTTGGCATAGTAGGGTTTTGTATACCGGAATTAAAAGAAATAATGCTCCCTATATCTGGAACGATACTTTATCTTACCACCATTGGTGTTGTTCTTTCGAGTCGAGATATTTTGAAGAATTTACTTTNTTTATTTATTGCCTTTTGTATTGGTTTTTCAGCGGAGGTAATAGGGGTTAAAACAGGTNTTTTNTTTGGTGATTATAGTTANGGNNCCAATTTGGGGTANAAGTTTTNGGGAGTACCTATNGTNATNGGTNTNCTNTGGGGNGTGCTTGCNGTTGGNAGTGCNTCCTGTGTGGCACAATTCCCAATNCTAAAAAAGCAAGCACCATTTGTAGCAGCACTGCTAATGCTCGGAGTNGATTATATTATGGAGCCCGTGGCAATTGCTAGTGATTTTTGGAGCTGGAACGGAGCTGCTATTCCTATTTGGAATTATATATGCTGGTTTGGAATCGCATGGATTTTACAGATTATTTTGAAGAGAGGATTGTTTCTAGAATCGAACAAAGTCTTTAACCTAGTGTTCCTTTTAATAACATTATTTTTTTCTTTGTTAAATTTATACCAATAATGCTTGTTCTTGGTCCATTTATCCTCATTGCTTCCTTCTTCGGAATGGAATTTATGGCGTGGTTCACCCATAAATACTTGATGCATGGTGGAATGTGGTTTTTTCATAGAGATCATCATCAATCGGAGCCAGGTTTCTTTGAACGAAATGATGTCTTCTTTTTAATTTATGCGATACCCTCTTGGCTTTTAATTATGCTCGGCTCAATGTATCAAAAGCCCGTATCTGTGTGGATTGGATTAGGTATTCTAGTTTATGGGATTGCCTATTTCTTAATTCATGATGTCTACATACATCGACGCTTCAAATGGTTTCGAGACGTTGANCACCCCTACTTTTATGCCATTCGTAAAGCCCATAAAATTCANCANAAGTATCGTGGTAAGGAAGACGGTGAGTGTTTCGGAATGCTTGTTGTACCCTGGAAATATTATGTAGAGGCCAAAAAAACCTACCAAAGAAGAGGGAAGAAAAAATGAGCCTTTACCTAATTTTGATGCTCGTGTCGTTTGGCTCTTGTCTTATATTGAGCTTCGACAAAAAAGTAGCGTTTTATAAAAACATGCGGTTTTTTATCCCAGCTGTTTTTGCCGTAGCTATTCCTTTTTTGATCTGGGACGAGTATTTTACAGTTCACAAAATATGGGGCTTTAATGAAACGTATCTCCAGGGACTCTATCTGGGCAGCCTTCCACTAGAGGAGGTGCTATTCTTTTTCTTGATTCCTTATTGCTGNGTGTTTATTTATGAAGTNCTGATTGCTTATTTCCCCAATGTATCTTTGCAAAAGATCACGCGTCTCTTTTCACTTGTATTTGTCTTGCTAGGAACATTGCTCGCTATTTTAAATATGGATAACTGGTACACATTGTCTGCTTGCGGTCTTGCCGTACTGTTGGTTGTTTTCTCGATGCGTTTGAAGTACATCTGGTACCCTCGAGCTATTTTTGCTTTCCTTGTGGCCATGGTGCCTTTTTTAATTGTGAATGGTGTACTCACGGGTGCTGTCACCCCAGCACCAATTGTTTGGTATAATGAAGCACATATTGTTGGATTACGTATTGTTTCTATTCCCGTAGAGGATGTGTTTTACAACTTTAGCATGCTGATTCCGATCATCGGTATCTATCATTATTTTAAGGCACGTCATCATGGCGCCGAAGTGAAATAAACATTTGGGAGTTCAATTCTTTTTTGAATTCTAAAAAGTTCAACTCTAGATATTCTCTATTTTCGTATTGTGTCAGCAAACATAAATAAATACAGTAGACGAGGCGTTAGAACAAGTTATGCCTCAACAGTAGTAGGTATATCCCTTGTCCTTTTTATGATTGGGTTAATATTAGGAGGTGTTTTAGGCATTCAAGGCCTAGAAAAACAGGTGAAAGAAGATGTACAGGTTGATTTGTTTTTTAATAGTGAACTTAATGAAGCAGACATAAAGCTTATAGAAATTGAGNTGCAGCAATGGTCAGAATTTAGTGAAGTCTATTTTGTTTCTCCTGAACGTGCGATGCAAGAATTTGAGGGTGTCGGTGCGGGGAAAGAAGAAATGATGGCCATTTTAGACGGAGAAAACCCTATCCCACCAACCGTTATTTTCAAGCCAAAAGCTGATTTTGCAAATAAAAAAGGAATGCTCTTGATAAAGGAAAAGTTGAACACTAATTTCCCGGCCTCTATTGCGGAGTTGAGCTATAGCGAAGCTAGTTTAGCCGATGTCAATGTTGGCTTTCAACAATTTGTTTACCTCTTATTAGGTGTTGCTTTACTTTTAGTTGTCATCGCCGTTGCCATGATCAACAATACGATTCGACTATCACTATATGCAAAACGTTTTACGATTAAAACCATGCAATTGGTTGGTGCAAAAGGAGGATTTATACGTCGGCCCTTTTTGTTTCAGGCAATTATTCAGGGTGTGCTTTCCGCAATCTTTGGTATGTTTCTGTTGGTTGTTGTCTTTTATGCCTCAAACAATATTTTTGACACCTTTGAGATCACTTTCAGCCAAGAATCTTTTGTGATGCTTGCAATCGCTTTACTTTCTTTAGGGATTTTTATGACGGTATTGTCTACTTGGTTTGCATTAAACAAGTATCTTCGCATGAGCATAGACGATTTATATTCCTGACATGAAAAATTCAACTCCATCTGAACCGCAAAAAGACGCAATATCTCACTTTGGCTTTAACAAGAGCAATTATCGTTTGCTCTATATTGGTTTGGCATTAAATGTTGTTGGATTTATCCTCATGATCGGAGGAGGAGCAGAAAGCCTTGATGAATTTAAGGGGGAAGAGCTTTTTAGTGATGTTCGTATTACGCTTGCACCGATATTAATTGTGCTTGGTTATATCTTCATTTTATATTCTATTATGAAGCCCAATAAAAAAGCAAAGTCTGAGGAATAATCCTTTTTATTTTTTTCTATGAGTTTTTTAGAAGCCATTATTTTAGCCATTATTGAAGGACTCACAGAGTTTTTACCTGTTTCTTCAACAGGCCATATGATCATTGCTTCTACTTTTATGGGGAACGCCTCGGATTCTTTTGTGAAGCTCTTTACCGTAGCCATTCAGTTTGGCGCTATTCTTTCTGTTGTTCTTGTATACTTCAAAAAGTTCATTAAGTCCATTAATTTCTATGTGCTACTTTTTGTGGCATTTTTACCAACGGGTATCATCGGATTGTCACTTAAGGGCTATGTAGATGCGCTCCTTGAAGAGGTGGTTGTTGTTGCCATTTCACTACTTGTAGGTGGTATTGTACTATTATTCGTAGACAAGCACTTTGCCAAAAATGAAACGGAGGGAACGGATGAGGTTTCTTATAAAACTGCATTTATCATTGGTGTAATTCAAAGTATCGCTATGATTCCAGGAGTATCTCGTTCGGCAGCGACAATTATTGGAGGAATGTCGCAAAAGCTAACAAGAAAAGCAGCTGCAGAATTTTCATTTTTTTTGGCAGTACCAACTATGTTTGCCGCAACGGCCAAGTCCATGTGGGATGAAAAAGAACTACTTATAGAGTCCACCAATAATGAGTGGGTCATTCTGTTAATGGGCAATGTAATCGCTTTTATTGTGGCCTATTTCGCCATTAAATCCTTTATTTCTTTCTTAAATAAAAATGGATTTAAGGTCTTTGGGTACTACCGAATCATTCTTGGCGGGCTTATCCTAATTCTAATGGCCGCAGGTGTAAATCTTGAAATGGCGTGAAAGCAAGCCAATTTCAGGAAGGCCATATGCTCTTAATCGACAAGCCCAAAACATGGAGCTCTTTCGATGTCGTCAACAAGCTGCGCTGGCAAATCAAAAACAAGCTTAAAGTCAAAAAAATCAAGGTCGGCCATGCAGGAACCTTAGATCCCTTGGCAACAGGACTCTTGGTTTTGTGTACTGGGAAATTCACCAAGAAGATTGAAGGACTTACCGCACACCACAAGACCTATACAGGAACGATTCTTTTGGGAAAGACCACGCCTTCTTATGACCTAGAAACAGAATTCGATGCCGAGTTTCCTACAGACCATATTACAGAGGCGCTCATTGATGAGGTTCGTCAGTCTTTTATGGGCAAACAATTACAGACACCTCCCATCTTTTCTGCCAAACAAATTGACGGAAAACGCGCTTATGAATTCGCAAGAAAAGGGGAAACGGTCGAGCTGAAGCAAAACCAAATTGAGGTTTTTGACTTGACACTCGATACAAGTGCTTTGCCTGAGATTCACTTCTCTATCAAGTGCTCTAAAGGAACCTATATTCGTTCTATTGCCGCAGACTTTGGCAAGGCCCTTCAGAGTGGAGGAACACTTATCGCATTGCGCCGCACAGCTTCAGGCGACTTTGATATTGCAGATGCTTTATCGGTTGAGGAAGCCATCAAAATGATTGAAGAGAGCGAAATTTAGCTCAAGTCCTTTTTTAGTATTAAAA
>NYTQ01000129.1 GCA_002683585.1 Cryomorphaceae bacterium | reverse complement strand
GTCTGAAGGGCATGATCAAAAGAACAGCAATGAAGGTTGCTGATAGAATGTCTGAAGAGAAGAAGAANGATTCNTCTTATCTTGANNCNGATATGAAGAAGNGNNAGAAGAATAACGAGAAGGCTCGTAAGGANATGGAGAAGNTNNNTNNTNNNAAGAATCCNNNCTTTGAAGAAGTATCAACTCTGAGANAGGGTTGGACTNANGCNTATGGTNCNGTNTATGAGAAGAANATGGATCCNGTAGGNCAGGAAGATGGNGACATCGATAACGATGGTGATAAGGATTCTTCTGATAAGTATCTNGCTAAGAGACGTAAGGCCATTGGTAAGGCTATNAAGAAAGAGGGTTACATGCCTATGAATAAGGCAAAGGTTGATTCTCAGAAGAAGAAAGCCTACGATAAGGATATGNNNGCNCANTCNAAGGGTGATACCAAAGAAGCTGANAAACANTTCAANCGTCGTATGGCCATGGATTNCCAGACCAAGATGAAGAAAGANGAAGTAANTTTCTCTGAAGCTGAACTCAAGGCATTTGAAGAGATTGTAAAATCCTGGGTAGATTGATGACAGACGGTGAGGTTTTATTAGCTATTAACCAAACCCTNCAAGGTGTTGAGAAAAAAGTAACTAAAGCGGGCCCCAAAGTAGTTGAGATCCGTGTGATGGGAAAGGACCGTGTTGGTTTACAAGACACGATCACCAAGATTCTAGTTAAAAATAGAGTCTCTTACATCAATGAGATAGACAAGAGTAAGTCTTCTTTTCCTGTAACGAAGATTCCCCTTAAGGACACCACCATCAAACTCATCTATAAGAGAGCTGGTGGCGGAGGTTCTGGTGCTGGTGCAGCTTTGACTAAAACGGCAGAGTCTGCACAGGCACTTTATGCTGCATTGGTTTTTAATGTTTTAAAAAGACCAATGACAAATAAAGATGTCACCAAATCAAACTTTNAGAAGGCACTTTCTACTGCTATCACTGATGAGAAGTTTGATACTATGGTTAATGGTTTGCCTGATGACTGGGTTGAGTCATCAATCAAAGGTGCTAATCAAATGTACTCCAAACTGAAAGGAGGTGGTTATGAGTTTCATCGTGGATCGAAGAAAGTAGATATCATTGAGACTTCTTTTAAAAATATTAATAAAACTGAAGGTGCTTTCGGGAACCTAAACAAGTGGAGTCCAGCTGACATCTATATTATTAAGAAAGGATTTGATGTATCTCCTCTATTGAGAGAGAGAACTTTAAAAGGATTGAATGAGAGGATGTGGGACTATCTTCAAAAGAATCAAGTGATTGGTATGTCTCTGAAGAAGATTGGTGGATCTGCAAGGATGTCTAATAAGAACTTCCCAACAGACAAGAAGATGTCTAAAGCAGAGTATAATGGAGGAACCACAAACTTAGATGCTATGGACGGTTACGTTCAATGGGGAAGTAAACAAGAAAGAATTCAGTTTAGAAGTTTTGGTGGAGATACATCACTNACTGGATGGCAAGGAGAAATTAAAGGTGCTTCTGCCAATCAAGGAAAGATATCACTAGGCCCTTTAAACTTTATTCTTAAGAGGCATGGTCTGAAAGAAATACCTGCATCTTCTGNATCAGCTAGACTTGCATCTGAAAATAGTGAGACTCATGCAAAAGATATTTCAAATATGATGAAGGAGTTTGGAGTAATTAGATCAGGAGATGTGGAGAAAACTGCATCGGAGATACAAACAAAAACAGATAAATATAGATACTCTAAGTATCTTGTTATGAAGATACTGACTACTCTACAAAAGTCAAATAAAAAGACTGCAGATCAAGTAGTTCAGGACATTTATCTTTANGCGAGTTCTCAGGCTTCATATTCTGCTCCATACATGAAACTAGAATGAGAGACGTATTTAAATATTTTAAACATGTAAGATCACTTCAAGAAAGTAAAGGAGCTGAAAAGGCANCAGAGCTTGGTTATCAACACCAGGCTCGTGGTGTATACATCGATCCTAAAACTCAGAAGAAGTATAAGAACGTAGGTGATAAGTTAGAACCTATCATTGATGAACCAGCTGCCACTAAACCTGGTGCTGCTACAGAAAGACCAGAGAANAAATCACTTGGGCAGTTTACACAAGATGCTACTGGTGGTGCAGAACAAGCTGCAAAGAGAGGGGATATTGATCCCAATAATATAGAAGGTGGTATACCAGATCCTAAGAAAGTTGAAATTCTTGCTAAGGGAATGTCTGGTGGTAGGTGGAACACCCTCAGTTCAGAGAGAAGAGAGACTTTGATGCAAGCTGCCACTGAGAAGTTGGCACAAATTCAAATGCAACAGGCTGCGGCTGTGGAACCTGAGCCAGAACCTGAGCCCGAACCACAACCTGAACCAGTTGAAGAACCGGCCAAGGCACCTGAAGACTTCCCCACACTTGATGATAAGATCAAGGAAGTTGAAGACGAAGAGGACGACATGCCTCCAGAATTAACAGGACTTCTTGACTCTATTAGATCAGGAGATAGTGCTAAAGAGAAAAAGACTCTTGATAAACTTAGAAAAAAAGAATCACCCAAACCACAACCAGCTCCAGCAATCAAGTCTTCTGGTAAGTCTGATACCAAAGGTGAAGCAGTTCTCAATACCGTCATTGATAACCTTTCTGGTAACCTGAAGAACGCGAAGTCTAGAGAACTGAATGAGAGACTGGCTGATCCTACTGTTCGTAAGGTTGCATCTGAGTTCATTCAGTCCTATGTGGACTTGTATTCAGAAGAGAATATGAAGGCATTTGAAGAGGGTTCTAATTTCTCTGATATTGATGGTGCTCGTTCTTTTATGGAAGGACAACTTGGAATGGTGAGAGATAAAAAAGGCAAACTTGCCTTTGGTGATAATACTCCTGGAATGAGAATTGCCATGGGTGATAGTCCTGGTGAAGGACAAAACTTCAGAGAGTATCGTGGTTTGACCTATCATGAAAAGAAAGCACTTCAAGATCCTGAGGTGAGGGATACTCTTGATAATATTATTGGGGGCACGGCTCAACCAGAAATTACATATAACGATAGGAGAAACTTCCAGAAAGGATATCTCAAGAATAATATCTCCTATGAAGATACTAGAACTCTGTACGAGGAAATGGACAGATCTATTCAGAACTATCTGAATGGTCTTGGACAACCAGAAAATGCCATGGGTATTTTTGATCCAAAACCAGGAACAGAACTGGAATACTTTGAAGATAAAGGTAAGATGTCTGGTGACACTAACCTCGATATGATGATGAATGATCCAGAAACCAGAGAAGAGTTTTTGGATAACTTCTCAACCAATCGTCCCGGTAAAGAGAGAGGTATCATGGTTCTCCAAAGACTCATGAATACTGGATTCAAAGATCAAGCTACTGGTATTCCTNTNCATGGAGGNATTCGTGGTGTTACTGCTGACCATATTGTTGGTAGNAGATCCGTTACNGGNGACCCATTNGATTATCCTTTGAACNTNGCTTTGGTTTCTAGAAACTTGAATCAGTTCAAGTCTGGAAACTCTGAAAAGTATGGTGATGATACCTTTAATAAGGTAGTGAATAGTCCCGACAACAACCCATTCAAGAATAGTTTTGAAGGTGCCTCTGGTGAAGGTTTGGAGAATGATCCTGAGTTTCTTTCTTGGGTGGCTAATCGTTTGACTGATGCTCACTTTGATCCAAAGAGACTTAAGAAAGTTATGGGTGAAAGTGGTGGTGATAAGAAAACCTTNGTTGAGAATACAAATGAAATAGCCACTATGAGTAGTGGTGATCTTGAAACTTATATGAAGAGAGGTGGTGCTGATAGTCCTTTGGGTCTCAATTTGGCAAACCTGACTAAACTTGTTCCTAGACCTCAAGGTAAAGGTGAACAAGGTATTTCTAAAAATAGTTGGAGAGGAACTTCTGGTGTTGGGTATTCTGGAACTGAGTTTCTAAATGGATACAGAAAGACGATGCTTTCTACTGTTGTGAACAGCCCTGAACTCAATACAGAAATTGAAACTATCAGAAAGAGTATGCAGGGTAAGGGTGACGATAAGATCAATGAGGCTATTAGAAGAGCTAGAACCTCTTATGCTGAAAGAACAATTAAAGTTCCAATGCAGGGAATCAGTTCCATTTATAGTCTTGGAAGACTTGACAATAAAGATTATGTAAACTGGTTCAGAAAAAAGGGTGAAGAAAATCTTGAGAATATTAAAAAACAAAACCCAGAACTACACAAACAACTTTCAGAAGAGATGAATTCTGGTCTCGATGACTGGGAGAAAAAACTAGATAAAATTGCTAATGGACCCCGCCCTTTCGATCATGGTAAGGACAACCCAAAAGTTCTTAAGGCTATTAATGATGAGTGGGGTAAACAGATTATGAAGTCTAAAGAAGCTAGGTCTTATCTGACAGAAGAAGAACTCAATGCTTTCTATGGTTCTATCAAAGATCCAGAGAAGTGGGCAAAACCCATGGGTGAGAGCTTGACAAAAACTAACGGAAGGGTTATGATGGAGAGACTGAAGAAATCTCTTAGAGACCCCCTGAATGGTAAAACCTCTATTTAAATGGACTGGTGGTAAGAACCGCCTACTTGAAAAGTATACCAACCTAAACTTCTTCCCTGACTCTTCTGAGTTTGATACCTATGTAGATCTCTTTGCTGGAGGAGGGGCTACATTCCTTTGGGTTGCTAATAGATACCCAGACAAAAAACTTATTATTAATGATCTGAACACAGAACTCGTTACGATGTATCTCCATATCCGTAATGAATGGGACACGTTTCTTCCATACTATGAGAAGTATGTGAAGGAGTTTATGAGAGGTGATCCAAAAGAAAGAAAGGAACTATATGATAGTTACAAACCTGTATACTCTTTTGAGTATGATAAGTATGATCCTATCGAGATCTCTGCTCTCCTTCTTGTCATGATGAAGACAAACTTCAATGGTATCTGGAAGAACTATATTAAGTGGAACAATAGATACTCCACTCCAGCAGGAACGATGACCTATAAGGAAGGTTTATTTAATGTCGGAAACCTCATTCAGTTTCGTGATGTGTTGAGAAGGGCAGAAGTCCTCAACTTGTGTTATAGTGATGTGGTAATTCCAGAGAGGTCATGGGTGTTTGCTGACCCACCATATAGGGACAGTGAGAAGATGTATTCTGATCAGTTTGATGATGAAGACCAAGTAAAACTATCTGAGTATATACTCAAACATGAGTGTCTATACGCAGAATCAAATAAAGAAATAGGAGACGAGTTCTGGAATAAACTATACCCCAGTAATAATATAAACTATCTTGATCACAAATACACATGTGGGCAAGGTGACTCGACTAAACATGTGACCGAAGTTCTGATAAAGAACTACGGAAACAATATTCAAAAACAACCAACACTTACAAACTTTTTTTCCTAAATGAAAACCAAAAGACTCTCTCACGTTGAGGAAATTGAACTCTGTAAAGAGGCACAGAATGGGGATGAGAAAGCCTTAGAACGAATGGTCACTCATAATCTTGGTTTAGTTTCTAAACTTACCAAGAAGATGTATTACAAGAACGANCAGTTNTCTTATGANGACATGTTCCAAGAAGGTGTCATCGGTTTGATGAAAGCCATTCGTAAGTTTGATCCAAAAGAAG
>NYTQ01000128.1 GCA_002683585.1 Cryomorphaceae bacterium | reverse complement strand
GCATTAATATTACCAGAAAACGTCGGGTCCTATGGTGGACGCTTTCAATTGATGTATAAGAACTTCTTTCTAGACGGTGAATACATTCACAAGGAGCAAGACCCAAGTATTGATAATAAATATATCTATAACAATGGCCATGCAAGTGTTTTTAATTTAACGTACACCAAAAAGGGCTTAGGTCTGCTTTTCTCTGCAAAATCAGTTGATAATATGAGCTATAGATCGGATCGCAACCAGATTCTCCAAGATGCTTTAATCAACTATTTGCCCGCATTGAATAAAACCCATACATATAATTTGGTTGCTACTCTTTATCCTTATGCAACACAGCCTCTCGGNGAGGTGGCTTATCAAGTTGACTTTCTTTATACTTTCAAAAGGAAATCAAAGCTCGGTGGAAAATATGGAACTACTGTTGGTGCTAATTTTTCAACCACCTATCAACCTAAAATGGACGCGAGCAACTATGACCCTAATGACTCAACAAGAGTNACCTANAGCAGCACTCCGTTCGTNATGAGTGATAGNCTNTANTGGCAAGACATCAACTTTAATATTAATAAAAAATTTACTAAAAAGTTTTCGGGAACGCTNAGTTATTACAACATCAAAATAAACAATGATGTAGCCAAAATATCAAACGATTCAAAAGGTATCATAAATGCTCATATCGGAGTTCTAGAAATGTTATTTAAGGTAGCGCCCAAGCACTCAATAAGAACTGAGCTGCAAGGGTTATATGTAAAACCTCAAGCAAANGGAGAAAATGATCAAGGTGATTGGTTTACTGCACTTGTAGAATATACGGTTTCACCTCATTATTTTTTCAGCTTCATGAATCAATACAATTACGGGAATCCTGATGAAACCAAAAGAGTAAATTATCCAATAATTACCTGTGGATACATCAAAGAATCAACTCGTTTTACGGTGTCTTTTGGTAGACAAAGAGCCGGTCTGTTTTGCGTAGGTGGTGTTTGTCGATTCGTACCTGCCAACAACGGTCTTACCCTTAGCTTCACTCAAAGTTTTTAATTATGCGTTATTTATTTTCGGTTTCCATTATTTTCATTCTTCTATGTTCATGTGACCATATAGANAACCCTTATCCTCCTCAAGTTAGCATTGATTTAGATACGAATTTATATCCAGGCCTCTGGTCAGATTATGAAAGTAATGAATGGCCGTTGTTTGGAACTAATNCTAATACGCTGAGAAATGTAATTATTGAGGATTTTACTGGTCATACATGTAATAATTGCCCAGCTGTAGCTGACTATGTGCATAACCTTTACTTAGCCAATCCTACTCGGATATACAATGTTGCAATACACGCTGGAACAAATGGCCTTGATTCTTTCCAAGAAGTTGACCTTCCAGATTACCCGACAGATTTTACGAATCCGCAGGGACTCGAGATCGGTTCATACTTTGGAACATCTGTTTCCGTTGGGTTTTTCGGAAACCCCAGTGTCTCAGCAAATAGATATGGTACAGCTGAAGGGTTTTTTTCAAGTAATCCTTTATTGATTGAGGATCGAGCAAATCAGATGCTTTCGAATAACGATTTAAAAGTCAACCTACAAGCAAAACTCAACTATTATGAGGAAACCAAAGGAGCGTTTCTACATGTGGAGGCAGACCCATATGAGTCAAGCATAATTGATGACCTTTCAATCATGGTCTATCTAATTGAGGACTCGTTAGTCGGCGACCAAAAAATGTCTGATAACTCCCACAATTCTTCCTATGTACATCGGGATATTCATAGAGGCAATCTGAATAATGAAAGTTTCGGCAGACCGATCACTAGTGAGAATTTAGCAAACGATAAATACCTAGTTAATTATAGTTTTACTGTTCCGAATCAACTCAATGGCGAACATAACCCCTCAAATATGCACTTGCTCATTTGTGCATTCAATCAAACAACTTGGGAAATATACCAAGTCATTAAGCAAAAAATAGAGTAAATCAGCATTAACTGTTTTTTAACTTTTTAAACCCTCATCCGGTTTTTTAATAGCGTTTTTATGCCTTATATTTGATTGAAGACTAGATTATGGCTTTACGACAACATCTTACTCAAAAACTAGAGCAAAGGCTCTCTCCTCAACAAATTCAATTGATGAAATTGTTGCAAGTTCCTACAATGGAACTTGACCAAAGGATTAAACAAGAAATTGAGGAGAACCCGGCCTTAGAAGANGGAAAAGAAGAGCTCGACGAAGAATATTCAAATGAAGAGGAGTTTGAGGAAAGAGAAACAGATGAATTTGATATCTCAGATTATCTTCAAGATGATGTAGCTGATTACAAGACCAGAGCAAACAATCAGTCAAAAGATTCAGATGAAAAAGTGATTCCATTCGCAGGTGGCACAACATTTAGAGAAAAACTGAACGAACAGCTGCTATTGCTGCACCTTGAAAAAGGTCAGGACTTGATTGCAAACATATTAATTGGAAATTTAGATGAGGCTGGATATTTAAACCGCGACTTGGAGGCTATTGTAGATGACCTTGCCTTTTCCATGAATGTTCATGTTGAAGAACAAGAGGTTTTAGAAGTTTTGCTGAAAATACAAGAATTAGACCCCGCAGGAGTTGGGGCCCGCAACCTTCAAGAATGTCTTTTAATACAAATTGAAAGAAAGCAAGATGGGAATATTGCGAAATACACAGCAAAAACGATTCTCGAAAATCACTTTGAAGAATTCACGAAAAAGCATTATGAAAAAATTGCTAAAAAGCTCGAAATTGTCAGTGAAGATCTTAAAGAGGCCATAAATGAAATTTTAAAACTAAATCCTAAACCAGGTGGTTCATCAAAGGGCAGCAATAAAAACTTTCAACAAATCGTTCCTGATTTTATTATTTATGAAAATGAAGGACGTTTGGAACTTACCATTAATTCAAGAAATGCCCCCGAGCTAAGGGTAAGCAGGGAATACGAGACAATGCTTCGGTCCTACTCTGAAGGAGCAAAGACATCTAAGTCTGATAAACAAGCTGTTAATTTTGTNAAGCAGAAATTAGACAATGCAAAATGGTTCATTGATGCAATTNGGCAACGTCAGAACACCCTGCTAATGACGATGACTGCTATTATGCGTTTTCAAGAAGGTTATTTTATATCAGGTGATGAAACTCAAATGAAACCAATGATTTTGAAGGATATTGCTGAGATTGTCAATTTGGATATCAGTACTGTTTCAAGAGTTGCAAATAGCAAATATGTTCAAACGCATTTTGGGGTCTTTTCTCTGAAATATTTCTTTTCAGAATCTTTGTCAACGGATAGCGGCGAAGAGGTTTCGACAAGAGAGGTCAAAAAAATACTTTCCGAGGCTGTTGACTCTGAAAACAAAAAGGTACCACTCACAGATGAAAAGCTAATGAACTTGCTGCGTGACAAAGGATATAATATCGCACGACGAACAGTTGCAAAATACCGCGANCAGCTTAGTATTCCTGTCGCTCGAATGCGAAAGGAATTGTGATGCGGCAGTTGGCAAAGGCCATATCATGGATTTTTCTTCCGCTGTTTATGCCGATTTACGGTTTATTANTAACGTTATATATCCCTTCTCAGGAATTTGACATCAGCAAACCGTCAATGTTTGAAATGGCAGACGGTCTCAAAGTACAAATCCTATTTCTATTTCTTGTATTTGTAACAATTGCTCCTGGTGTATCATTTATTCTCATGTATAAAAGAGGCCTTTTGTCTTCTGTTGAAATGGAAGAAAGAAAAGAAAGATTGTTTCCTTTATTCATTATGCTTTCCTATTGTATTTTGCTCTTTTTTTTATTCTGGAAAAAAGCACCTCATAATTTNCTGCCTATTTACATTTATATATTACCGCTAACAGGAGNAATTATTGCTTTGATGTGTATGATTCTTACAACAANATTCAAGGTGTCGCTACATGCTGCCGGTACGGGGATTTTTGTGGGTTATTTATGTGCCTTTGCTTCTAATCAAATCGAATTTCATAGTANCATCATTTTGGTAAGTATCTTGTTTTCTGGGTGTGTACTTTCGGCGAGACTNTATCTGAACAAGCATACACCAAAACAGGTCTATTTAGGTTGGAGCTTAGCGTTTCTAGCAACTTATATTTGTATGATTTGGCTTCCTGAGCTACTTTAAAAGGGCCTCAATCCATTCAAACTGAATTTTAAAAACCTGATTTTTTTCAGGTTCATTATGAACTTCATGATACAATCCTTCCAATAAATGAAAGGTTACGTTAGAACCGGCATTTGCATGAAAATCTTTACTCCCTTCGGGGGATGTNAGCCTATCCTCTGACCCATGCATCAACAATATTGGTATTTCTAATTCTTTTGACCTGGCAATAGCATTTATCCCTGCTTGGTGAATATTAATGAAAAAAGAAGCTGTCATTCTATCGTGTACCAAAGGATCATTTTCATACTCATCTATAATCTGGGGTGAACGGGCAAGCGCGACTCGTTCTAGGCCTGTTGGCTGAGACAAGGCTGGATATATATTTGCAGAAAGCTTCGCGAGGAGTACTTTCCATTTAGGAGGATCGAAACCCAACCTTAAATAAGGTCCTGTGGCAATAGCACCAATTACACCATCAGAATTTCGCAATAAATAATTCAGTATTAAGTTCCCACCCATACTGTGGCCATATAGAATTACAGGGATCCCCTTGTAATCATTAGTTACGTGAGCAAGGGATAATGTCAGGTCATGCATCATATGATCAAAAGAAGGCATATGGCCTCTCTGCCCTTCCGAATTTCCATGCCCCCTTAGATCAATTGCAACAGTAGCAATGTTGACATTTTTAAAATATTCAATTACATGCGCATACCTTTTTGCATGCTCCCCCATTCCATGAACCAGGAAAATGACTGCTCTCGGNTTTTTAACAGATGAACTATAGAGAACTAAATCCAGCTTATCTTCTGTTTTTACTCGTCTAAATATTTTCATTCTGATTATTCTTAATATTGATGAAAATAGGCATTATAAATCACACATATGTACTAAACACCAATATGTTAAGCCTTCTTTTAGNTCAAAAAACATTTATCTNAACGTCATTTTTACACTTATTTAATTTAAATTCNTGTAACNCTAAACTATAAACTCTTGTTTAACTCAATTTTACTCACGCTCTGCGGNGTGTTTTTCGCACCCCTTATATTTTGTCAAACCATAACGGTAAATGGTTCCACTTTAAACCAAACTTTAGGCGCATGTGATGTGAATACCTATCAACTTTTGGGAACCTCAAGTGCTAATGGCTCGTGCATAAATATAAATGGTGGAGGGAATTTTCAACAGGGTGCTGTTTGGGTCTGCAATACCATAAGCTTGTACCAAAGTTTTAAGCTGAATTTTAAGGCGAATTTTGGAAGTGATCAAACTACCGGAGATGGAATTGCATTTGTTCTTCAAAGCGAAGGTTTAGGAGTCTTAGGAGGAACTGGAGGAGGAATGGGTTACGCCATTGGAAACCCTATAAATTGCCTTGGTGGAGCATGTCCTATAGAACCGAGTGTGACAGTAGAATTTGATACCTATAATGGAAGTTCATTCGGAGATAATGATGTCCCATGCAATCACACCTCTATTCAAACAGATGGTTCCACCGCGAGCTCTGCGACCATATCGGGTCCTGAATGCCTACTACCATCGGGAAGCTCAATTGTTGATGGTGCAGATCATGACATCTGTATCACTTGGAATCCTTTTGCTTTACAGTATAGAGTGTATTTCGACGGGGCACTTGTAACTGCCTATAATGGTGACATTCGTTCCTTTTTTGCTTCCCCATCCTCGGTTTATTGGGGGTTCACCTCCTCCTCCGGCGGAGCTACTCAAATACATTCAGTTTGCGAAATAGAGATGCAAACAAGCATTCCAAGCCCGACATGTACATGTACTACTCCCAATTTGATTGTTACTGATCCTGCACCATTTTGTGGAATTGGAAATATTACTGACGCGTCCATTACCGCAGGAAGTGAGTCAGGCAACTTAACTTATTGGAATAATTCATCGTGCACGAATTCCCTAACCAATCCCAATTTGTTATTCAATTCAGGTATATTTTATATTCAACTTGAAACAACGCCAGGTTGTACGTCATCCCAACCTGTTAACCTAACCGTTAATAACCTTATTGCTCCTGACTTTGATATTATCTCACACATTTGTGAAGGAGAGCCCATTAATTTACCCACTACAAGTCTTAATGGCATCAATGGTACATG
>NYTQ01000127.1 GCA_002683585.1 Cryomorphaceae bacterium | reverse complement strand
TATAAGCGTTTCAGGTATTGGACCAAACACTGCAATGATCATGCTTTCTTCACTTACACCAGCAGATGTAGCGCATGCTATCCAGAGTGATGATGTTGCCACAATTCAGAGTGTCAAAGGAATTGGTGCGAAAACGGCACAGCGCGTGATCATTGATTTAAAAGGTAAGGTTTTGGCATTTGAATCAGACACGGAAAATATTAACGGAACAAACAATACAAACAGGTTTGACGCGTTAAATGCTTTAGTTTCTCTAGGGTTCGACAAAAAAGCTGCAGAAAAAACTTTAAACAAGTTAGATTCTGGAGCCAATTCTGTTGAAGAGCTCATAAAAGAAGCACTGAAGCTATTGTAAATTGAACATTTGTAAAACATATGAGACGTCAGTAAAATGGGGCACTACGCTCTTGTTTTATCTTTTGACTTGGTCCTACTTTGCACAAGATGATAGCATTCAGCTTCCCTTCCCAATTTACAATGCACAAAATCCGTTTCAAGTCGAAACACAAAGCTTTGATTTGGGAGACCCATCCTCTCTAAATCAAAATATTTCATACGATCCCTTGACCGGGACGTATATTTTTTCTGAAACAATGGGAAATGGCCTGGACTACAGAAATCCATCATTTTTAACATTAGATGAATATCTAGAGTTCAAAAGAGAAAAATCCATGTCTCAGGATTGGCTAGAAATCATTGAGGAAGAAACCGAGGAAAACAGGGCTTTTGAATTACCGATTAAGATTGGGAGTAAGGCCTTTGAAAACTTTTTTGGTTCAGACCAAATAACCATAAAGCCACAAGGGAACATTGAGCTTGCCCTAGGTGTGAATTCATCAAGGTACGACAACCCATTGCTACCGCTGAGACAGCGCAGAGTTACAAGATTTGACTTTCAGCAAAACATCAATATGGATATTGTAGGCCAAATCGGGACGAAATTGAAAATTGGCGCAAAATACAATACCCAGGCTTCCTTTGATTTTGAAAACATATCAACATTAGAACATACAGGAGACGAAGATCAAATTCTTCAAAAAATTGCACTAGGGAATGTTGCTTTAGACCTTCCCACATCTCTTATTCAGGGTTCTCAAACCCTATTTGGTGCGAAAACACAGCTGAAATTTGGACGTGCAACAGTAGATCTAATTGCCGCCTCATCGAAAGGAAAAAGAAATGAAATCAATGTAAGTGGTAAAGCCCAAATCCAAGAATTCGAGCTAAGTGCAGATAATTATGAAGCGAACCGACACTATTTTCTAAACCTATATCACCAGCAACATTATGATGAGGCCATGTCAACCTTACCTGTGGTAAGTTCGACAATGTATATTACCCGAATCGAAGTATGGGTCACAAACAGAAACAATAGCATTGAAAACACTAGAAACGTTATTTCTTTTTCAGATCTCGGGGAAGCAAAGCTAGAAAATTGTCAAGGAAATCCTGGTGGGTATTCCGTAAATGAGATCCCTCGTAACGAGGCCAATGATTTGTATAACTGGGCTGCAAACCAACCAGCAATAAGGGGATTCGCGAATTCAGTAAGTACGCTAAGCTCTCAATTTTCAAGTCCTGGGCCTTTCGAGCAAGCTGTGGAATATGAGAAACTTGAAAACGCCAGAAGACTTGAAACAAGTGACTTTACTTATAATGCACTTCTTGGATACATTTCTTTAAATAGCCCTCTGAATAACGATGAGATTTTATCAGTGGCCTATGAATATACTTATCGTGGAGAAACCTATCAAGTGGGAGAATTTTCAACAGATGGATCAACTGGTCAAGATGCACTTATTCTAAAGTTACTTAAACCAACAATCACAAACCCCAAAAACAAGATCTGGGACCTCATGATGAAAAATGTCTACTCGATTGGTGCGTATCAGGTAGATCAATTAGGGTTCAAGATCGATGTTTTATATAACAATCCCGAAACTTCTGTTGAGCTTCCAATCATCCCATTAGACGGTGTTGATACAAAGCAGATTGTCACGCTTATTGACATGGATAAAATCAACCAAAATAACCAACCATTTTCAGATGGTGTTTTTGATTTTGCGCCATTCAATCAAATCCAAAATAAAATAGATAACGGTGGAACGATCAATAAGAAAAATGGGCGTATCTTCTTTTCAACAGTTGAGCCTTTTGGGAAGACGCTTGAGAGTAAACTAGTTGAAGCAGGGATTCCGGGAATTACCGTTGACAAAATTGCATTTCACGAGCTTTACGATTCAACAAAGACAGCCGCCCAACAGATTCCAAGTAAGAACCGATTTGTGTTCAAAGGAGAGTATCAATCGTCTATTACTTCTGACATACCACTAAATGTGATGTCTGTTCCAGAAGGATCTGTTTCTGTAACGGCTGGAGGAATTAGGCTAGTAGAGGGTGTCGACTATACCGTGGATTATGCTTTTGGTCGGGTGAAAATTTTAAATACAGGTATTCTAGAATCAAATACACCAATAAAGATTTCCATAGAAAGTAACTCTGTATTTGGATTCCAAGCAAGGTCTATGATTGGAGGCCGATACCAATATAGGTTCAGTGACCGTTTGAAATTAGGTGCAACCTGGGTCAGAATGATGGAGCGACCGGTTACGCAGAAAGTTGATTTTGGAAGTGAACCCTTTAAAAACAATGTGATTGGTGCAGACATAGCGCTAAGAACAGACGTACCCTTTTTAACAAAACTTGTTGATTTTCTTCCTGTTATCTCAACCAAACAAATGTCTACCTTGTCTTTTACAGGAGAATTCGCGCATTTAATTCCGGGGCAACCAAAAGCGATTGAAAAAGAAGGAACATCCTATATCGATGATTTTGAAGCCGCCCAGAGTGCGATTGACCTGCGAAACATAAACGCTTGGCGTCTCGCCTCTATTCCACAAGGACAACCCGACCTATTTCCAGAAGCAACAAATAAGGATTTATCAGCAGGATTCAATCGGGCTAAGACTGCATGGTATGTTATTGATCCCGTGCTCAACGGAGGAGGTACCTCACTTACGCCTCAGCATATTCTTGACAATGGTGGCGCAATTACGAGTGATAGTCGAATGAGGCTCGTAAACCAAAATGATATTTTCCCACTTGTGGACGTTCCTTACGGTGGAATTCAGAATATTCCTGTTTTGGATTTAGCCTACTACCCAAAAGAAAGGGGAATGTACAATTACGATACGACAAANACAGTAGATTCTATCGGTCAATTTATCAATCCGGAAGAAAGGTGGGGAGGAATTATGCGCGGCTTAACGACAAACGATTTTGAAGTTGCGAACATTGAATTCATACAGTTTTGGGTACTAGACCCATTTAATGAAGATGCAGAGGGAGTTGACACCAATGCTTTCCACAATGGTGGAGACATTTATTTCAATTTAGGTAATATCTCAGAAGATGTCCTTCCNGATTCAAGAAAGAGTTTTGAAAACGGACTCCCTCCACAAGGAGTATCCGTAGATGACAATATTGATACCACCGATTGGGCTCGGGTTTCAACACAACAAGTTGTGGTCAATGCCTTTGACAATGANCCTGCTTCACGCCTTAACCAAGATGTTGGATTAGATGGGTGGGACAACACCGAAGAAGCTGTAGCTTTTCAGGATTACCTTTCTTGGGTAAATAACCATCCAACGATGACTCCAGGAACGAAAGATCAGCTCATTGGTGATCCTTCTGGAGACAATTACAACTATTATTTGGATGATGATTTTGATANCGCCGAATCAGATATTCTAGAACGATATAAGGAATTCAATGGAATGGAGGGAAACTCTCCAACGACAGAGTTCTCGACTTCTTTGAATTCAGCAGGATATCCGACGCAAGCAACAAATATGCCTGATATTGAGGATATTAATCAAGACAATAACCTTTCCGAAACAGAAAGTTACTTCCAATATAAAGTCAGCTTGCGAAGAAATGACATGCAAGAAGGCAGNAATTATATTACCAATAAGCAGGTTTATACGAATGGAAATAAAACAGAAACATGGTATCAATTCAAAGTGCCAATTACAGACTATGAGAAGCGAATCAATGGGATCCAAGATTTTAGATCCATTCGTTTTATGCGTATGTTCTTGAAAAACTTTGATGAGGAAGTTGTTGTCCGATTTGCCAGACTAGAGCTAATAAGAGGAGAATGGAGAAGGTTTTTAGAAGATCTTACCCAACCGGGCTTGAGTATTCAGCAAGATCCTAATTTAACAACCTTCAATATAGGTGCAGTAAATATCCAAGAAAATGAACAGAGGCAACCGATCAACTATAGTGTTCCACCNGGAATACAGCGAGAGGTGGATCCCTCACAGCCATATGCAAGACAGATGAACGAGCAATCCCTCGTTCTTGAAATATGTAACCTCCAAGACGGTGATGCCCGAGCTGCATATAGAAATGTCCAATTCGACGTGCGAACATATAAAAAACTTAAAATGTTCGTTCATGCGGAAGAAGTTGTGCCCAACACCTTAGAAGACCATGAGCTTACCCTATTTGTGAGGCTAGGGACCGACTTTGTCGATAACTACTATGAATATGAGCTACCTATGGATGTCTCGGAATGGTACAACCATGGAGCAGATGATGCATGGCCAGAAGCTAATGATATTGAAATTGTTTTCGATGACCTAATTAATCTGAAAAAAGAGCGAAATGCAGTTGTTGAGGCGGGCGGAACAGGAATATCATATATTGTGGAATATTCAAAAACAGATCCGAAAAATAACGAACGAAAAATTAAAGTAAAAGGAAGTCCTAACCTTCAAGGATTAAGGACCATTATGATAGGGGTGAGAAACCCACTGAAAAATGACCCAAATAATATTTGGCAGCCCGATGATGGAGAGGNGGAATGTGTAAATGTCTGGGTAAATGAAATGAGGCTTACTGATTTTGTCAGTGAAGGAGGGTCTGCCGCAGTAGGTCAATTACAGCTAAAACTTGCTGATTTCGCAAACATTAATGCCTCTGGAAATTATTCTGGAATCAATTGGGGAAGTGTCGATAGCCGTGTGCAAGACCGACAGAGAAACGAACAGATTGGATTTGATTTGAATTCTACTTTTCAACTCGGACAGTTTTTTGGTAAACAAGCGCGCGTTTCATTGCCTTTCTTTTATGGGTATTCACTCGGCTTAGTTAATCCTGAGTACGACCCATTTAATCCAGATATAAAGCTTGCCGACTACGATGATGCGACACGTCGTCAAAGGATGAAGCTCGGTCAAGATTTCAACGAAAGAAAATCATTCAACTTTACCAATGTAAGAAAGGAAGCAAAAGCAGGAAGTAAAAATCACTTTTGGAGACTTTCTAATTGGGCTGCAAGCTATGCTTATGCTGAAAACCTGCAGAGAGACTTCAATACAAAAAAGGACCTTACAAAAACTTGGACAGGTGCGTTAAACTACAACTATACCTTTAAGGGAAAACCATTTCAACCATTTAAAAAATGGAAGCCTGTTCAGAAATCAAAATACCTGAAGCTGATCAAAGACTTTAATCTGTTTTTGATGCCAAAAAACATGTCCTTTACCAATGACTACTCACGAATTTATAATGAACGTCAGGTAAGAAACAACCTAGTTCCAGACTATGAGTTTGATCCTATCTTTTTGAAACGTTTTGATTGGAATAGGAAATATGAAATAGGGTACGATATTACACGAAACCTGAAAACAACATTTAGTGCGCGGAATCAATCAATTTTTGAAGAAGGGAACAATAGTGTGGACAGAAAGGAAAACCCTGAAGGATACCAAGAATTTCTTGATACTATTCGTTCGCAGATGTCGACTTTTGGAAAGACAATGCAATACAACCAAAACTTCACGGTCAATTATAAAATCCCATTCAATAAATTTCCTTTGACAAATTGGATCAACGCCAATATTAAATATACTGGAGGCTATAATTGGGCGAGAGCTCCTTTGGGACAGAGTGATTTTGGAAATACAATTCAGAATAGCAGGAATATCAATATGACCACACAAGCCAACTTCGTTAACTTGTACAACAAAGTACCTTTCTTTAAAAAGATTCTCTCTGACGGAAGAAACTCAAGAGGAAGATTGAATCCAAGATCTGGTCCTGGAAGCAGAAACTCCGGTGGAACCGAACAAAACACTGAAAACGAAGAGAAGAAAAAATGGGAATGGATTATTGTGGAAGACCTGGAACCGGACCAACCACTTGATTCCATGAATAAAGAAGAATTAAAGGCATATAAGAAGAAGAATAGAGCCCACAAGCGCAAAGTACGCAAAGAAGAAAGGGTTAAACGCAAGGTGCCTAAAATAATTGGCTTTTTCGCGAGAATCATCATGACCGTGAGAAATATTTCGGGAACGTATTCCTTGAATGACGGTACAATATTACCCGGTTATGGAGAAGAATCAAGATTTCTTGGGATGAATAGCTCCACCTCACAACTGAGTGGATTTGTATTCGGTCAGCAAGGGTATGATATCTTTGGACGATCTAACGGCTATAGTATTTCAAATTTGGCAACACAAAACGATTGGTTGATTCGAAATGAGAACCTCAACACACAATATGCAACAACCCATACAGCGAATCTTACGATGAGAGCGACACTTGAACCATTTAAAGATGTGAATATTGATCTGAATTTAAATAGAAATTATTCCGATAATTCAGGTGAGTTTTACAGATGGAATGAGAGCGCCGCTGCATTTGAAGGACAAAGCCGATTTCAAACCTCTACCCTCACCTATTCAACAATTACTTGGGGAACCTCCTTTGTTAAACAGGGAGCGCAATACCAATCTAGTGTTTTTGATGCCTTGCTCAACAATAGAGAAGAAGTTTCTCAATTGATTGGAGGCCAAAATTCGAATTCTTCACTCACAAGTCCTGGAGGATATTATTCAGGTTATTCGGGTAGTCAGCAGGACGTTGTTTTAGGCTCCTTTATGACCGCGTTCAATAATTCGACTATTAATGATAGAAATATTGATCCTATGCAAAGCGTACCTCTACCAAATTGGTCTGTAAACTATAGTGGATTGACCAAGTATAAATGGACGAAAAAGTTTTTGAAATCATTTATCGTTAGACACGGGTATAGCTCAACTGTATCTTTAAATGGAATGCAAACCAACCTCAATTCAGAATCTGATGCCCAAGGTCACTTAACGGCCCTAGACATTGATAATAACTATATTCCCGAAATGCAGATTCAAAATGTTGTCATCAGCGAACGCTTCTCTCCATTGATTGGAATTGATGCGAATTGGATTATCGGTAATCATACACTTCAAACGAGGTTTGAGTATAAGAAAGACCGTCAAGCCACTTTAGCTTTGAGTAATAATCAGGTCACTGAATCCCTATCTGAAGAAATTGTAATTGGAACAGCTGCACGGATTAAAGATGTAAAGCTGCCATTTAGAAATATAAAGTCAAGTGATGTTAATATTAAGTTCGATTTTTCATTTAGAGACAACCTCACCGTCATTAGAAAAATAGTAGAAAACACCAATCAAGCTACAGCGGGACAAAAAACTGTTGCCATAAAAATTTCGGCAGATTATAACATAACAAACAACCTTACTTTGATGTTTTACTATGATCAAAACCTGAATACACCAAAGGTTCAAACGAGCTACCCTACAGGTAATATAAATACTGGTTTCAAAATAAGATTCAATTTAGCAGGCGTGCAATGATCTTGATCAGAAAAGCTAAACCGGGGGATGAGCACAATATTCTTTTATTAATTAAAGAACTCGCGGTCTACGAAAAAGAACCTGATGCCGTTGAGAATACGGCGGAAGAAATCCATTCACATTTATTCGATGAAGGAGTATGCGACGCCATTGTCGCTGTTAAAAAAGATGAAATCATCGGTTTTGCTTTATACTATACCTCCTACTCTACATGGAAAGGTAAGTGCCTGTATCTAGAAGATTTATATGTCAAATCCAAAGAAAGAAGGTCTGGAGCCGGTAAAAAATTATTTGAAAAAGTAGCAGCCGTTGCCCGTTCAAAAAAAGTACGTAGAATGGAATGGCAGGTCTACGATTGGAATCAACCTGCGATTGACTTTTATTTAAAACTGAACGCTCAACTGAATAACCAATGGTTGAATGGGCGTATTGAATTTGACTACTAATTTAAATAATAAGTCAAACTCGTACTATCTTCAACTTTCACCGCTGTATATTCATTACATCAACGGCAAAACCTAGCAACTACTTATATTAGATATGAAATAAGGAGAGACACAGGCAACTTCTTATGCAAAAGTTAACTGCTTGGAGAAGCAGTTTTATTTCTAGTTTGATAAGAGTTTAATAGTTTTAGTCG
>NYTQ01000126.1 GCA_002683585.1 Cryomorphaceae bacterium | reverse complement strand
CTATAAATTAGCGATGCTTGTCCCTCTTTTTTTCCCCGCCTCCCGCTCTGCCGCCGCGCCTTTTTTCTTTAGCCAAATGAATAAGGACAATAAAAATCAAATTTATGTCAAGGTGATGAACGCATTTATTGGATTGGTATGTGTTGTATTTCTTTTGGTGGCATTAAACATTGATGTTTTTAAGCACTTCATTCAGAACGAATCCTATTGGATAGGATTAAGGGTGGTGCCTATTTTACTGCTTGCAAATGTGTTTCTCGGGGTTTATTACAATCAAAGTATTTGGTATAAGTTGAGCGGGAAGACAAAGTTTGGCGCTTATATCGCGTTGAGCGGAGCTTTTTTAACGGTTTTAATCAATGTCTTGTTTATTCCTAAGTACGGCTACATGGCTTGTGCGTATGCTACACTTATTGTTTATCTTTTTCAGATGTTACTGTCCTATTTTCTCGGACAAAAACATTACCCGATTCCATATAATATATGGAAATTTCTCCTGTATTTAGGCAGTGCTTTGGCCTTATACTTTTTTGCTATCCAAATTGATTTTGAAAGCTTTTATTTGAATTTGTTTTTCAGAAATAGTATTCTTTTAATTTTTATTATCAGTCTTTTCTATTTCGAAAAGAAGAAAGACGTTCAAGAAAATCCAAGCGATTAAAACCCTTTGAAAGCTTTGTTGTTAGGTTAAATGTGTTTAATAATCTAACTTTGCCTTATCGTTATGTCAAAATACAAACCAGGAAACTTTTTAGATCAAATAGATGTCCCAAAAGACCTTAGGGATAAGTTTTCTATTGAAGATTTACCTCAGGTTTCTGCCGAGGTTCGGCAATACATTATCGATGTTATTTCTGAGATAGGAAATAGTCACTTTGGCGCTAGTTTAGGCGTTGTTGAATTAACTGTTGCGCTCCATTATGTTTTTGATACGCCGATTGATAAAATTGTATGGGACGTAGGTCACCAAGCATATGGACATAAGATATTAACAGGTAGAAGAAAAGTATTTCACACCAACAGAAGCAAAGGAGGAATCTCGGGTTTTCCGAAAAGGTCAGAAAGTGAGTATGATACATTTGGCGTAGGTCATTCTTCCACATCGGTTTCGGCGGCATTGGGAATGGCTATCGCAAATAAGTATGCTGGAGATTCGAAAACACAACATATTGCTGTTATTGGAGATGGTGCAATGACAGCTGGAATAGCTTTTGAGGGAATCAATCATGCCGGTTTTGAAAAGGACGCAAATTTATTAGTGGTTTTGAACGATAATGGAATGTCAATTGAACCAAGCGTTGGCGCATTAAGAGAATATTCTAAGGACTTTAAGCCCTCTCAGCCTTTAGGACATGTCAAGGAGGAAATATGGAAATTATTGGGTAAGGTATCTAAGTTTGGACCAGATGCACAAAGCATTGCAACAAAAGTTTCTAAAATCATTAAAGGTGGGGGTAAAAGCAATTTGTTTGAATCTTTGAATTTTCAATATTATGGACCTGTTGACGGGCATGATGTAGAGCGTTTGGCAACCGTATTAGCGGAGCTAAAGGATATACCGGGACCAAAAATTCTTCATTGTATAACGCGCAAAGGAGCCGGTTATAAATTCTCAGAGGAAGGAAATCCTGTGCAATGGCATGCCCCAGGAATATTTAACAAAGAAACAGGTGAGATTGTCAAAATCGCTCCTCCAGCCCAACAGCCTCCAAAATACCAGGATGTCTTTGGACATACCATTGTGGAACTTGCTGAGAAGAACGAAAAAATAATGGGTATTACGCCAGCTATGCCCTCAGGTTGTTCTCTGAATATTATGATGAAAGCAATGCCTGAACGTGCTTTTGATGTTGGAATAGCAGAGCAACATGCCGTTACATTCAGTGCAGGTTTGGCTGTTCAAGGGCTGTTACCATTTTGTAATATATACTCCTCATTTATGCAGCGCGCCTATGATCAAGTGCTTCATGATGTAGCGTTACAAAATTTAAATGTTGTCTTTTGTTTGGATCGTGCTGGATTAGTGGGAGCAGATGGAGCAACCCATCATGGTGCTTATGACCTTTCTTATATGAGATGCATACCAAATATGGTGATTTCGGCACCTATGAATGAAGAAGAGCTGAGAAACTTGATGTATACAGCACAACTGCCTAACCGCGGTCCTTTCACCATCAGATATCCAAGAGGGCGAGGAGTTCTTTCAAAATGGAAAACACCTATGAAAGAAATAGCAATTGGAAAGGGGAGACGTCTTACAAACGGTAAAGATATTGCAATCTTATCCGTAGGTCATCCCGGAAATTTTGTTCAAGAAGCAGCCCAACAATTGACTGAACTTGGCGTGTCTTTTGCGCATTATGACATGCGCTTTGTAAAGCCTATTGATGAGATTATGCTTCATGAAATCTTCACGAAATTTAAACAGATTATTACCGTAGAGGACGGATGCATAATGGGTGGATTTGGTTCAGCAGTTATCGAGTTTATGGCTGATCAAAAGTATCAATCTGAGGTTACAAGGCTGGGAATTCCAGACCAGTATATCCACCATGGAACACAAAAAGAGCTTTGGGCTGATTGTGGATATGACGCCAAAGGNATTGTAGATACTGTCATAAAGACACTTTCTCTTTCGATNCCTTCCATAAAACTGAAAAAAAACATCAGCTAATCCTAAATTTTACTTTATCTTGGGTGACTAAATTTGAACATTATGTCTGCCAAAACGAATCAAAGTGCCCTCTTCACATTAACGACTGTATTTTTCTTCTGGGGATTTGTTGCTGCGAGCAATGATATTCTAATTCCAGTCTTCAAAGAAGCATTTGATTTAACGCAGGGCCAGAGTCAATTTGTTTCGATTGCATTCTATATTTCGTATACCGTTGGGTCATTNATATACATGGGGATTTCCCTTTTAATTGGAAAAGANCTNGTGAATAAAATGGGCTATAAAAANGGCTTGGTTTTAGGCTTGGTTATTTCAGCACTTGGCACACTACTTTTCTATCCTGCAGCCAATTCAGGNTCTTACCCTTTAATGTTAGCAGGCNTGTTCACAGTAGGTTTAGGGTTTTCTCTCCAACAGACCGTGGCCAATCCANTGGCAATTGCTTTAGGGCCTGTAAAAACNGGTTCTCAGAGGTTGACNTTAGCTGGAGGAGTNAATAATTTTGGAACGACAATTGGNCCTTTGATTGTAAGCTTTGCCATTTTTGGTACTGCTTCATCTGGNAGTACTAATTTGAGNATAGAGAGTGTGAAAATCCCATATTTAATTNTGGGCGTTGCTTTTTTATTAGTAGCTGTTTTGTTAAAGTTCTCCTCTATACCAGAGCANCCTGAGTCACANGAAGANTCAATTGATGACCATTCGTCTTTGAAAAAATCTGCATTGCAATACCCGCAATTGGTTTTGGGGATGTTTGCTATTTTTCTGTATGTCGGAGTCGAAGTATCAACAGCAGCTAACCTTCCCGAATATATGTCGAAAGAATTAGGTTTTGCAATAGATGAAATTGCACCTTACGTTTCACTTTATTGGGCAAGTTTAATGATTGGTCGTTGGACGGGTGCCGTTCAGGCTTTTACCGATAATATGTCATTGCAAAAGATACTGCGTTTTCTCGCACCTTATCTCGCCTTTGGTGTTTTTCTTTTGGTTAATGCGATTGCAAACCATGACCTAACTCCATTCTATATTTATGGCTTGATTATTTTAGTTTTAATTGCCGCCGACATGGCAAGTAAAGGCGATGCGGCTAGAATGTTATTGATTTTTTCAATACTTGGCATTTGCGCCTTAATTGTGGGCATGCTGACAACGGGAATGATTAGTGTTTACGCCATTACAAGTGTCGGTCTATTTTGTAGTACACTTTGGCCTTGTATTTTTGCTTTGTCCGTTAGAGGACTTGGTAAGCATACTAGTCAGGGCAGTAGTTTTTTTAATTATGATGATTATGGGAGGAGGAATTGTCAGCTGGTTGCAAGGATCTGTATCGGAAAGTATTGGGATTCAAAGCAGCTATATTATTGGTGTGTTATGCTTTGCTTATCTCGGTTTTTTTGCATGGATAGTTAAACATAAATACGCTGTTCCATCAGAGGAATAAAACATCACTCCAGATAAAATATCTTCCTAAGATAGAAGTTCGACATCCAATGTGAAATTAAAAATTATAAAATGGTAGCACATTACTTTTTCCTGCCCAGAGGGCTTTACCTGTTTTTATTCTTTTCATGTCTCTTGTCCTGTGGCGGCGGTGATCAAAAGGAGGCTAATCTTACAATTCCTCAACGTGTAAATGAATTGATGTCTAAGATGACATTGCAAGAAAAGATCGGACAAATGAATCAATATAATGGCTTCTGGAATGTAACAGGGCCTTCACCAAAGGATGGAAATGCCAAGGAAAAGTATGACCACCTTGCGAAAGGCTTGGTAGGTTCAATGCTCAATGTGCGCGGCGCGAGAGAGGTTCGCGCTGTTCAAGAAGTGGCTGTCAACCAATCAAGACTTGGTATCCCCTTGATCATTGGTTTTGACTTGATTCATGGATATAAAACAATAAGTCCTATTCCTTTGGCAGAATCGGCTAGTTGGGATCTTAAAGCTATTCGCAAATCTGCAGCACTTGGCGCAAAGGAAGCCTCTGCGGCAGGAATAAATTGGACCTTTGCACCGATGGTAGATATTACCCGGGATGCACGTTGGGGAAGAGTGATGGAAGGAGCGGGGGAAGACCCTTATTTAGGGAGTGCTGTTGCTGCTGCCAGGGTAAAAGGGTTTCAGGGTAAAGATTTATCTAGCTCAAATTCCGTTGCGGCTTGCGCAAAGCATTTTGCGGCTTATGGATTTGCAGAAAGTGGAAGAGATTATAATACAGCTGATATAGGAGAAAGCACCCTTCATAATATTGTTTTACCTCCTTTTAAAGCAGCTGCAGATGCGGGTGTTAGCACTTTTATGAATGCCTTTAATGAGTTAAATGGAATTCCTGCAACGGCTGACAAAATTTTACAAAGAGATATATTAAAAGGTGATTGGGGATTTGATGGTTTTATAGTTTCTGACTGGGGATCACTAAAAGAGATGGTCGTTCACGGCTATGCCAGAGATAAAAATCATGCAGGGGAACTTGGTCTCAATGGAGGTTCGGATATGGATATGGAATCATACATCTATCTCTCAGAGCTAGAATCCTTATTAAAGCAAGGTCGAGTGAAAATAGCACAAATAGATGACGCTGTAAGGAGAATCCTCACCGTCAAATATGAGCTTGGTCTCTTTGACGATCCTTTCCGTTATTGTGATACGATTCGCGAAAAAGAGATTACAGGCGCTCCCGACATAAGAGCAGGAGTATTAGATATGGCAAAAAAATCTATTGTCCTTTTGAAAAATGACGGTGCCGTTCTCCCGCTTAAAAAGGAAGGGCAAACCATTGCATTGATCGGCCCTTTAGCCGCCGATAAAAACAGTCCATTAGGCAATTGGCGTATCGCAGGAGAAAATAATTCGGCAATTTCAGTGCTTGAAGGAATGCTCAAATATGATGGTAATACAGTTATCCATGAGCAGGGGGTGAAGCTTGTAAATGCTATTCCCGCTTTCCATCAAGAGGTGGACATTAATACTACCGACAAAAGCGGAATGGAGGCGGCAAAGAATGCCGCGAAGAATGCGGATGTGGTGGTAATGGTTTTAGGCGAATATGGTTTTCAGTCAGGGGAAGGTAGAAGCCGTTCAAAACTTGACCTGCCTGGGTTTCAGCAAGAGCTCTTAGAAGAGGTTTATGCAGTGAATAAGAACATTATTTTGGTGCTCATGAATGGTAGGCCTTTAGTGCTGAATTGGGCAGATGAGCATCTCCCAGCGATTGTTGAAGCGTGGCATTTAGGTACTGAATCTGGTAATGCCATAGCAGAGGTATTATATGGTGACTATAACCCAAGTGGAAAGCTTCCCATGAGCTTCCCAAGAAGTGTGGGTCAAATGCCCTTATACTACAATTATAAAAACACGGGACGCCCGGGAGCGAAAGGAGCCGATGCAGGAAGTGTATTTTGGTCACATTATGGCGATGAAAAAAACACACCGCTATATCCATTTGGTTATGGATTAAGCTACACGGAGTTTGAATATTCTGACATTACCTTAAGTAAATCAGAGCTGACAAGTGAAACGAAGATAAAAGCCTCGGTAACTTTAACTAACATTGGAAAAGTGAAAGGAAAAGAGGTCGTTCAAATGTATATTAGGGATCATTATGCAAGTGTCACGCGTCCGGTCAGAGAGCTTAAAAATTTTGAATTAGTGGAGTTGGCGCCAGGGGAATCAAAACAAATTATATTTGAGATCACACCTGAAACCCTTGAATTTTTCAGTGTCAATAAGAAATGGGAATCAGAACCAGGAACATTTAGCCTATTTATCGGGACTAATTCCAACACAACACGAAGTATAGACTTTAAATTGGAATAAATTTAACCCTATTTTAATTGTCAAAGTTTAACTTTGTCTTCTTATGGACCATGAAATAGAATTGCGTTATCAGAAACTAACAAAGCACCTAGAAAAAACTTTTGGAGAAGATTTAGATGTTCATGCTTTGTTGTTTTTGATCGGTGTCAATGAGCTAGGTAAGGGTCATGATAAATACAGCAAACAGGAGAAAACGGATTTGATTCATGTCGCGATTTGTACGCTTTTAACTCCAGCAGGTTATTATGAATACAAGGGCCGAGACGAGGACGGTTGGCCACACTTTGAGAATATTAGAAACTTACCGCCTATTAATTCTAAAGACCAAGAGCATCTAATTAAGGAGGCGATGTTAGATTATTTTATCGAGCATCAGTATTTTGAGGAATGATGTCTTTTAAGCATAAAATAAGTTAATTCATTATAAGAACTTTCCCTACTTTTTTATCCTTCCCTACGTTCGTTGCTGTCCAAATATAGTAGACTCCTGAGGCAACTCTCTGTCCATTTAATGCGCGACAGTTCCATGCAGCTGTTCCTCCGTTAGAGGTTGTTTTATAAACCAGGTTTCCTGCAGCATCAGTAATTTTTACATCGCTATTGTAGCGGATTCCTTGAATTGTTACAGGCCCTGAGTAATTCGGTCTAACAGGATTCGGGAATACATTATAGGTTTCATAGGTTGGGTCTTCATAGCTCGCATCAGACCTATATGAAATCAAACCATTGTCTGTGATAATGAAAAGTTCTCCTGAGTTCTGGTCGAGTTTAAGATCGAAAATATTATTTGAAACAAGAGGAGAGTTGTCTGTGGTGTGCTGCTCCAATATTTCTGATCCATCTGCGCTAAGCAATAGGATACCAGCATTCGCCGTTGCAATCCATTTTCTATTTCCTCCATCTACCTCAATATCGGTGATGTGCGTATTACCCAAGACATACTCCACATTGCCCTCAAAAGTCACTTTGACCCGCTGAACATCATAGTCTCCTGGATTTCCATTAAATGTATTAGACGCATTGTATAAAATAGCAAATCCAGCGTCTGTACCTACCCATATTTCTCCGTCAAAATCTGCAGCTAAGGCAGTAACATTGGACGACGGGAGGTTCCCTGAATTGATTCCCGTAGAGATATGCACGGATTCATCATCATTAGGTTCGTCAATGGTATTATTGTGATTATATCCGAACATACCATGGTCCTCGGAGGCGAACCAAATATTATCATTAAAGTCAATGATCATTTTTGTAGTATAAATATTTCTCGCACTTGAGCCACAATCAAAATTCATCCAAGACCCATCTTGCTGTCTTACGTTCAAAGGTTGCTCGGTATATCCATTGAGTACCCACAAATTGTCTTGTGTGTCAAAGCAAACATCAGATGCCAGGCTCCACCCATTTGAAATCCCTGTTAAGGATAGACTAGAGTTTGTGTCGTCAAATACTTCTACGGTGTCTGAAGAAAATATTGTAAGTGGTTTTTCGGAATAAGATGCCACTGCGTATTCAAGGGGGTCATTTGGATTGACCGAAATGTCTATAAAGTCCCAAATGTTTTGATCCTGCCATTGGGGAACCGATTGAATATTCTTGAAATCCCATGCTTCATCTCTAAAAACATGTATACCATTGGAACTAAATGAAGGGAGTTTTCCAAGTAGTCGTCCACTAGCTATGGCAAGCGTGTTGTTTTGCCAATCCATTGCATAGAAATTGTTATTGTAAGGTCCCACTACAGGAAATGCTTTATATCCAATACCTGATGGATACAGATGTAGTCCATTTATTTGATCAGCCGACCAAATACCTTCAGAACTTCTTATGCTTCTAACAGGGGAAATCCAAATATTGAAGTTGTTAGAATTATATGAGAGAGGGTTGGTTAATTCACTATTGTAGATATAGATACCGCCATCTATATTCACGGCGAAGGTTGTATCATCAAGTATATTTATACTATTTATTTCTAGAGAATAAGGGGAGTTGGTCAGCCATGTTTTAACATTATTCTCTAGATAGAAAACACTGTCTTGACCGTATATGGGAGATTTTAAAAGAATGAATTGTTTGTTTTCAAATTGTTCTATTTCAGCATAAGAATTTTCAGATTGAATGGGGAACCTTAAATCGACTTGCCATTGACTGACATCCGGGAGGGCTGGGTTATCGATTATTCCATATTTTAATCGGTCGCTCGATAATGCAAATATTGTGTCTGCTGAAAAGCTTAAATCTAAGATAGCCTCGTTGCCATTAGTTGGATAGTAGGTGTCTTTAATTTCATCTTTGTTTAGGTCAAGTTTTGTGACACAAAAGTCAGTTGCGACATAAACATAATCTCCATTGCGCACAAACCGATTGATTCTTTTGGAGTTCGGAACCTGGGCAAGCTTAATCGCAGGAATATTATAGACGGATGATGCCGTGATTTTATCAATATTGCCATTTGAATATCCAACTAAAACACACGCCGCAATACTATCGTAGTAAAGACATGAAATTTCGATATCTGATAGGCCGTTCACATCTGTTAGAAGTTCTTCTTGCTCACTATCCCGATTAAGGACATGTAGGCCATTTGTATAGGCAGTGAAAATTGTGTTTTCTGCTCTAACAATATCTATAGCTTTTCCAGATGCTACATGCAATCTCCATTGGCTCATACCAATTTGCGCCCAAAAGTAATTTCCCACCAATAAGGTAAGTACAAGCATAAATGTTTTCACACTGCAATAACGTCTCTTTGTGCTATATATTGAAAAAGGAGCAGTCATTTTTACTTTTTTATAAGGATCAGTAAGGCTTTGTTTTGTGTAAAAATAATCCATTCTTCACTCTCCAACAATTTTTTGATTTCATCTTGATACTGCGCTTCTGTAAAAGGGTACTTATTCTCTTCTGCGGTGAGCAATGCGATACAGTTTGCATCTCCCTTGAAGGGATAATGGTAAATGTAATCTCTGAATGCTAAATGAGGGGCAAGGGGTGATTGTGCACTGACGCGTAAGCTATCAGGAATGGTTTGAAGTGCCTCATGGACCGAACCAACATCAAAGCTGCGTTTCCAATGCTTCGAAGAATAGAATCGGGTGTTATCCTTTTTATAGTACTCGGAAGTTCTTTTCTCCATGAATTTGAAGGAGGAAATGGCACAAAGTAATAGTGTTGCTATTGCGACTTGTACTTTTCTCCTTTTGAGTTTATTTAAAAAGGTGTAGAGCCCTATAACAAGTATCGGTGCAAACTCTATAGAATAATGATCACTGATCCCCCATCTAATGGGTAAATCGTTAAACATCTTTTGTGCCAGAATTGGCAGGATCATTACAAGATATTCTGGATAGAAAAAAAGTGCCCAGCCTCCTGCAAGAAGAAGGGCTATGTGTGTTTCTAATTTTATTCCATCGAAGAACGAATCACCTGAATGGTTTTCAAAGAGAAGTGTTAACGCTCGGATCGGATGTTTGAAGATGTTGACAATAACTTCTCCGAAGTTACTCCCTAGTGCATTAAATGAATGGTGAAGATAAAGGCCATCAGTATTGGATAATTCTGGGATGATTAACTTTAAGACTACAATAAAATAAAGGAAAGCACCAAGGGCTAAAAATCCACTCAGCCCTAAACGATTCCATTCTTTGTTTAATAGATG
>NYTQ01000125.1 GCA_002683585.1 Cryomorphaceae bacterium | reverse complement strand
ATGTAGTTGTGCGGATTTATTAAGGCATTCAGATCTGCTAAAAGGGTACTTGATGCACTCGAAATACCATTGTAATAATCTCCAATTTGAGCACCCAGGGTTGTCACCTGCGCTTCAGCAGGGTCTGAAGTCCGATAGTTTTCAAAGCCTTCTGAACCATTAAAAGCAAAAACTTTAAAGTAATAATCTTGGTTAGCGATTACTCCTCTTGGCGTTAGGCTTGTTCCGCTTCCAACATAGGCCACTTTTGCGTCTCCAATATAATCTCCACGCAGATAACCTATACCATCTTGAGGCTCCTCGCTAACTGGACTACCATTTTTCCACAATACAATATGAGATTCAGCAGCACCAGCGTCAAACTCACCAACTAGTGTATAAGCCTGTATGTTATTAAAATTCAATAGTTCAGCATTTGTTTCTGGTTCAGTGGCCAAATTGTCTGTACCAAATGCTTGAAGATTTATCACATATGGATTTTCGTCACTATCGTCATTATCAATGACCAATGTCGCGAACATAGAACCTATTGTGCTTGGACTAAAGTCAAGGGTATAGTCTTGAGATGATAATGGTGCAATTGTAGTAGGGTTCAGATCCGTTGAAAAATCTGCAGCATTAGCCCCAGAAAGATATACACCTGTTACATTTAAGGGCTCAGAACCTGTGTTTTCAACGGTAATCGTTGTAGTATTTGAATTACCAACGACATAGGTACCATTATTGAGTACATCATTTCCATCCATTTTGATATTGATTTCTTTTGCCGGCGCAACGTACGGGAAAATATCTTCTAAATCGCGAGGTATCAATTGGTAATTGGCATTGAATTGACCTACCAATCCAACAATTGATATTGCTCCGCTTGGAATCTCAGACCCATCGATATTGGTAGATCCGTTGACGCGAACATCTAGCACGTTTGTCCCATCTGTAATTTGTACGGTACTACTTCCAGTACTGAAAAATCCAGATTGCACAAAACTCACATTGTCAAATCGAACCAATTGCGCCTCTAGATCTTCGTTGGCACTGGTTATAGGAATTAAAAGCGGTTCAGGCATCGTACCCTGACCAAGAATATTATAGCTCGTTGTTGGCGAAAGCTCCAGAAGGCCGCTAAATTCAAAGATCACTCCTGTAACCGAAACAGAGTCCCCTCGCTGGATACTTGAAAGGTTATTTCCGTATGCGGGAAGTGCAGCAGTCTCATCTTGTATATATCGTATCGCTCCAAGCTCGCCACCGTTCGTTGCAACACCATTAATGGTAACCGTTTGCCCAATACTTTGGTTTCTTGCCTCGGCAATCGTTTGACTAAAATAAAATTGGCTAAATGTGAGAAGAAGTAATGTTAAAGTTTTTTTCATAGTTGTTTAAAATTGAAAGCCAATGGACACATTGAAGCGCAGTCCTTGGCCGATAAATACTGTTGCTGAATTTGCATCAAAATCAGATGAGCCATCTAAATGATAATTATTTCTAGCGTCCGAAATGTAAAGGCTATTTAGTGCATTGAATATATTCGCTTTAAATCTAAGCTGACTTTTTTCAAAGCGAACGGTATACCCGGCGTGAATACTCAATAATCCATATGAAGGAATGCGCCAAGAATCTTTTCCACTAGTTTCACCTGAAAGCGAATTTGGATTGAAATCACTGTAATATCGATCAAAGAAGGTGTATTTGAGTTTCAAGTAGCCGTTTTTAACGAAGGCATATCTTAGACTTGCGGCGTACGTAGATTGTGCTGCATCGCCCACGTGAACTCCACGAGCATCGAAAGAAATAGTATCCGAATAGATGACAATGTCCTCTTTTGAAGCCCATCTCCAATCTCCTATACTGATCATACCTTCCATGCTAAGTTTTTTGTGTAAAATCACGGCAAAATCAGTTTCAACACCCATATGAATTGCGTCCATTCCTGGTACGTTTACGCGTATAAATTCTGATGGATCTAATGGGTCTGGAACAGATAAGCCATAGGGTAGGGGTCTATTTTCCCATCGCGTAAGGTATCCATTTGAATTTAGGCTAAAACGTTTTGACCTGAATCCATAACCCAATTCTATTGCTAGGATTTTTTCATTCACCAAGTTATCAAAAAATGTATTGGTGTTATTNTCGACTACNTTGCTGTATTGAGGCGTTCTGTTTAGATAACCAAGATTCATGAAAACATTAGAGGTTTCGGTTACATTGAAGTTAGCACCGGTTTTAAAGGTAAAACCCGTTCGCGAAATCCAATCTGTTTCATTGTGTTTCAATCCTTCTGAATTCCTTGTNTACATTTGNCCATTATAGTTTATGGTATCAGCATACCCTACTTCTAAGAGCGTATCACCTACTANGAGCTGCTTTTTTCTGAAGTAGTCAATNCCTTTGTAAAAATTTAACACTGTNGATGCATTTACAAAAGCNGTCCATTTCCCCTTAGAATACTCTGCTTGACCAAANGCACCAGCCCATTGCACAAGACCATCTCTGTGGTTTTGATAAGGTCGATCTTCTCTTGCAATTTTGTCGCCTTCAACTTTCATTGTCGTTGAAGCATTTAAATCTGATTCGTTNATAAAGTAATCTCCTCCGAGCAAATCGATTACCTCGGTGTAATGTTCACCCTTATAGTATCTNTAATCTAAACCACCTGCAATGTTCCAAAACTCGTTTGGTTTGTAATCGAATTGGGATAAACCACCCACCCAGAAATGATTATTTACNGATGCTGAAAGAATTTGAGAAGATTTGAGCAGNGTAGGGTCATAGGCAGCATCGGCAGTAGAATAAACTTGTCCAAATAAGGTTTTATATTGGTTGTTATAAATGATGGTGTCCCAATCCACGAGTCCCTCTTCATCTCTTACGATTGTTGACGCTGAATTAAAGTAACGCTGACCACCCCCACGACCTATTGAGGTATATGCAATGTTCGACCAAGACAATTTATCATTGACTTTCCAAAAATCTTTGAGTGTGATTTGCGGCTTGTGATAATAATTACGTCGTTCATTGAATACCTCACCNTCTCTGAAGCCCCAATGCTGATTGAATTGGATTCCTCGATCTCTATCAGTATCAATTGATGAATCTGCAATACCNACACTTCGCGCATAATCTGAATCCCAATATTCAATAGGCTGTGAATAAGAACGTTGTCCGTGTTGTTGTGGTGCNCCAAAACCACTCAATGAAACAATATGATTCTTGATTTTTTTCTGAATTTTCAAGTAATAGAAAGCTCCTTGGGTATTTGCTCCATCAACCCATCCATTCCCTTGCTTGTATGAGCCTGAGAATAGAACACCCCAGCCATTTTTTAAAGTACCTGATTTATAGGAAAGAGATGTCCTAAGAAAATCTCCTGTTCCATATTCTTGNGCAACTCGGATCATCCGCTTACCTCCGGTGGCTTGTGTTAAAATATTCATTGTTCCACCAACTGATGGCATNGCTAATTTTGTGGCACCCAGACCTCNTTGCACCTGAATCTGTCCAGTAATTGCATCAAGACCAAACCAATTGGACCAATAAACAGCTCCGTTCTCCATATCATTCACGGGAACTCCGTCAATCATCACACCAACATTCCTTTGGTCAAAACCACGAATGGTAATTCTCGCATCNCCGTCCCCACCACCTTGCTGTGTTGCATGTACTCCCGGAGTGGAATTTAAAATCATCGGTAAATCTTGCGAACCGAGCTCTTCAGCGATCTGTTTGGTAGATATTCTTGTTACAGCGACGGGTGTTTTTCTATCGATGGCAAGGTTACCTATCACTTGAACTTCTTCTAGTTCTTGACCTCCACCTACAATAAAATCATAGTTATTTAATCCTGATTTNATATCCAATTCAATGATAAGCGTATCAAAGGAGAGCATAGTTACCGTTGCTGTATATTGTCCAGCCACTAGTTGATCAAATACATATTGACCATCTAAGTTTGAGCGTGTCAATAAAACCTTATTATCTTGACTTTGCAGCGCTATTTTGGCACCAACAACCACACCTCGAGTCAGAGATTCAGATATATTTCCTTTGAGTAATGTTTCCTGTGCTACAATATTTTGAATACAACACAGGCAGATAAATAGCAAAAAGTTTTTCATCACAAGTTCTGTTGTTCAGCCTATTTGATGACAACTTTGCGAATTACTTTTTCACCATTCTGGTATTCTAATTGAACGAAATAGACACCATTTTTTTCATTTAGCTCAATGGTGACATTGTTTGTCGTATTTATCAATTGAAAAATACTTTTACCTAAAATATNATGGATTTTTATNGAATGCACATCTGAAATATTTTGAATGTAGAAAATGCCATTTGAGGGATTTGGGAAAATATCNATATTCGTTCCAATCAAACTACCAANATTTCCGNTTGTGCATTCGCAATCGTGAGACCCCAGAGAGCCCCAGTTTCCATCTAGTATTGGGTTCCCACTCGAACCTAAAACAGGATCGCCGTTTTCATCTATCCGTTCAACAACTGCCGGAATAGAGTCATATTCCGATAACGGGTCAAAAAAGGAAATAACTGGATTGATCTCNCCTCTTAAAACGGAAGATTTACGAATCAAGGAATGGTCTTTTGTAACTTCTAAGCCNGCTCCGGTNTAAGGGAAATCACTTGTCCAGGCTACNCCAGGATCTTCACCAATCTTTCCAAAGATGTCTACAAGCATTGCATTNTTTATGTCATTTACAGAACCTTTTGCNAGAACAAGCGCATCGTTTCCGTTGAAATACCATGCATTTGACGTATTATATTCGGGGCAATAAAATGCATCAGCTTTGGCTTGAAGTGAATCCCATATTGGTGCCTCTTGTCCTTCTCCGTTCTCTTCGAGCTTCTCCAAAACACCTACGTGAACATCTCCTGCTGCAACGGTNCCAGTTAATTGAACTGCATTTCCCGAACTAGCGCTTGTTGAGCCATTAGAATAACGGATGACTATATAAGCACTTAAATCGATNGCAGCATCAGTTGGGTTATAAATTTCTAGTGCTTTATTGTTTGACCAACCTTCCACATACTCTGAAATGAAAAGATCATTGCAATCTGACAATTGAGCAAACGAAAAAGTAGATATTAAAAGGGCAAACGNAGGTAAAAGTTTATTCATGGTTTCGTTGTTTAATTTGATTTTGTGATTAAACCAAAAATACAAAAAATAAGTTCTTTCATTTGGGGTATTTCAATTTTCTTGCATTATAAATGTGTTAACGTATTTTAAAGTTTATAATTTGACTGAAANGTTATTCCTCATTACCTTCACGAAAAAAAATTATGTCTAAAAAATACAGCTTACTATTATTTCTAATTTTCAACTTCACCTTGTTTTCTCAAGAGGAAATAAGCATTGAAAAAATTTGGAAGTATTATAACTATTATCCGAAAGGGGCAGAGGGATATAATGCCATGATAGATGGGGTATCTTATTCGGTGCGAGAAAATGANAATTCCATTGTAAAACGAAGTTTTGAAGACAAAAAAAAGAAGGAACTTATTTTCAAGCCAATTGATAATTTCACCTATGGTGGATATGAGTTTAACGCGGACGAAACGAAGATTTTGTTCTTAACGGATGTGGAAAATATTTATCGCTACAGNTACAGTGCAAATTACTATTTATACGATAGAGAAACAGAGNATTTACAACCTTTAGACGAAGAACATCAGCCTCAAACNCTTGCTGAATACTCNCCAGANGGAAACCATGTATCCTACATCTATCAGAATAATATTTACGTCAAAAACCTAAAAACAGGAATTGTTACNGCATTGACGAGTGANGGAGAAAAAAACGCCATAATTAATGGTACCACGGATTGGGTATATGAGGAGGAATTTGCTTTTATNAANGCATATGACTGGTCACCCGATAGCAAGTATATTGCTTATTTGAAATTTGATGAGCGTCAGGTAAAAGAATTCAGTATGACNTTTTACAATGAATTATATCCNGATTCTTACGATTTTAAATANCCCAAAGCTGGAGAGNAAAACAGCAAGGTAAGTGTTCATATTTCNTCGCTAACTGGTAAGGAAAAGCAGGAAGTTTTTCTNGGTCAATATGAGTATATCCCAAGAATGGAGTGGTCTCCTTCNGTGAATCAGTTGATTCTGCAATCCATGAATCGCCACCAAAGTAGTCTCAAATATCATTTGGTAGACCTTCAAGGAGACATGTGGCAATCCTCGGTCGTATTTGAGGAAAAATCTGAAACATATGTTGATGTTGATGACAACTTGGTCTTTCTTAACGATGGAAACGCTCTCCTAAGAACTAGTGAGATGGATGGTCATAAACATATTTATAAACTTTCATTTGATGGTAGGCATACTCAAGTGACTTCGGGTAAATGGGATGTGATAGACTTTTTAGGGCTTGATACAAAATCAAATACCATTTATTATTCATCTTGTGAACCACATGCTACTCAGAAATCGGTTTATGGCGTAAAAGTGAATGGAAAAAACAAGAAAGAGCTCACACCTTTAAAAGGGTATAATAATGCCGAATTTTTAAAAGGCATGAAATATTTTATTCATACCTACTCGAATGCAAATACGCCACCAGTAATATCCTTAAGAAATGCGGAAGGTNAATTAATCGAAACACTTGAAGACAATANTCGACTCGNTCGATTGCTNAATTCGTCNTACAAGCTTTCTCCGAAAACATTTTCAACTATTGAAGCAGGCGGTGTAGCCTTAAATACTTGGATGATTCTTCCTCATGATTTTGATTCGACAAAGAAGTATCCTGTATATTTTAATGTATACGGTGGTCCCGGACATAATGAGGTTTTAGATTCTTGGGACGGAAGTGATTATATGTATCATCAGCTATTAGCGCAACAGGGCTATATTGTGTTTTGTGTTGATCCAAGAGGAACTATGTATCGGGGCACTGAGTTTAAAAAAAGTACTTATCTGGAGTTAGGAAAATTAGAGACGGAAGATATTTTAAATTGTGCCAAAGCTTTGGGTGAATATTCTTGGATTGATAAGAACCGAATGGGAATCATGGGGTGGAGCTACGGAGGTTTTATGTCTTCTCTAGCGATAACCAAGGGAGCTGATCTTTTTAAAATGGCTATTGCCGTTGCACCCGTTACAAGCTGGAGATATTACGACAATATTTATACGGAGCGATTTATGCGTACTCCTCAGGAAAATGCGAAAGGATATGATGACAATAGTCCGATCAATCATGTTGCAAAACTCAAAGGGAACTATCTCTTGATTCATGGTGCAGCTGATGACAATGTGCATTATCAAAACACTATGGAGATGGTGAATGCGATGGTTGCTGCCAATAAGCAGTTTGACTTATTTATATACCCGAACAAAAATCACGGAATATATGGCGGAAATACAAGAAATCATTTATTTCAAATGATGTTTGATTATATCCTTGAGAATCTTTAACGAAATTGAAACCTTTCTGCAAATTTCAAGTATAGGTTAGTCCGTGTGTTTTTATAAAACAGGTCTTTTTTGTATTTTTGCACCCGGAATTATTCTAAACCTAAAGAACTAAACGTAATATGAGTCAAACAGCCAAGATAGTATTAAATGAAAATGAGCATGATTTACCAGTTGTGACTGGTTCGGAAAATGAAAATGCCATTGATATCTCAAAACTAAGAGCCTCAACAGGCTATATTACTATCGATCCAGGATATAAAAATACTGGTGCTACGACTAGTGCTATTACATTTTTAGACGGAGAAAAAGGAATTCTTCGCTACAGAGGATACCCAATTGAGCAGCTGGCTGCAAATGCNTCNTTTATGGAGGTTGCCTATTTGTTAATATATGGGGAGCTACCAAATGCAGTAGAACTTCAGCTTTTTGAAGGAAGTATCAAAAGACATACCTTGGTTCATGAGGACATGAAGCGTTTTTTTGAGGCATATCCAGCAAAAGCGCANCCGATGGGAGTNCTTTCTTCCATGGTTTCTTCNTTTGCTACATTCTATCCNGAATCTCAAAATCCAGATCGGAATTCTGAGGCTATCAATCTTACGATTCATAGGTTGATTGCAAAGCTTCCTACATTGGCTGCATGGTCTTACAAGAACTCCATGAGGCATCCATTTATGTATCCAAAAAATCATTTGAATTATTGTGAGAACTTCTTAAATATGATGTTTGCAATGCCAACAGAGGACTACAATATCGATCCTGTAATTGCTGATGCCATTAACAAACTTCTTATTCTTCATGCTGATCATGAACAAAATTGTTCTACTTCAACGGTTAGAATTGTTGGTTCTTCTCAAGCCAATCTATATTCTTCTATCTCTGCTGGTATTTGTGCCTTGTGGGGCCCNCTTCATGGTGGAGCAAATCAAAAGGTAATTGAGATGCTTTTGAAAATTCATATTGACGGCGGAAATGTTGACAAGTGGGTTGAAAAAGCGAAAGACAAAAATGACCCATTTAGGTTAATGGGATTTGGTCATAGAGTATACAAAAACTTTGACCCGAGAGCGAAAATAATCAAGAAATCTTGTGATGATGTCCTAGAAAAACTTGGAGTCGATGACCCTCTTCTTGATATTGCGAAGAAGCTAGAAAAGGTAGCACTTGAGGACGAATACTTTAAGGAAAGAAATTTATATCCGAATGTNGATTTNTATTCGGGAATNATATATAAAGCATTGAGAATTCCAACAGAAATGTTTACAGTTATGTTCGCTATTGGTCGTTTGCCAGGATGGATTGCACAGTGGAAAGAAATGACTGAAAATGGAGAGCCAATCGGTCGTCCTAGACAAATCTATACTGGACATGGAAGTAGGGATTATGTTGACGTGGCGAAACGGTAAACATCAACCTAAATTTTCTACACGCTTACCTTCGAATAATTCATAGAACCTAAAGCTACAATCCAGGTTTCCGTTGTAAACTCGGACTTTTCGTGAAGGCTTTAAGCCAATTGATTTTAGTCCTTCGACACTAGATGAGATAATACAGGCTGTACCTTCTTTAATCTCATGCTTCAGCCATGAACCAATATTTTGGTAGAGTTCCTCAACATCAGCNTCCATTCGAACATCATAAGGAGGGTTTGATAAAATAAATACCGGAGAATTCTCTGGTTGCACTTCATCAAATGGTTTTGGGCTAACCTTTACAAATCTCCCAAAGCTAAAAGTCCGAAGATTCCTTCTNGATTTCAGCACCATTTCATCTGAAATATCAGAACCCATAATTTCGCAAGGTAGACTTCTAACAATTCGTGTGGCATCTGCATATGTTTTTTCCCAAAGCGCTTCATCAAAATTCTTAAAGTTCTTGAATGCATAGTGCTGTCGCTCTATGTTTGATGGTATTCCTGAAGCAAGTAATGCTGCTTCAATTAAAAATGTGCCTGACCCACAAAATGGGTCTATGAAAGTTGTTTTTCGATCCCAACCTGACATTCTGATTAAACTCGCTGCTACCACCTCGTTGATAGGAGCATCCCCAGCGGTACTCCTATATCCTCGTTGAAATAGAGGATTACCACTAGTATTTACTGAAATAGTTGCCTCATAATTATTGATGTAGAGATCAAGCATTACCTGCGGTCTCTTGAGCTCAACATCTGGTCTATTGCCATCTTTTTCTCTGAAATGGTCAACAACGGCATCTTTTAGCAATAAATTGGGGTAGTGCGTACTCGTAAATAAATCTGAGAATATTGCNCCACGGACTGCGAAGGTTTTTCTTACATCAAAAAAGTTAGACCAATTTATTTTTAANGCTTGTCTGTAGAGGTCATCTTCTGATTTAATTTTGAATGTCGTGATTTCAACNANTATNGAAATNGCNCANCGNAAATGAAGNTTTAAAAANTAGACATCTTTCCAATTCCCNTTNAGCTGAACTGCNCGGTTNAGTTTTGTTANTTTTTTAAATCCGAGTTCATGNAGTTCNTCTNTNAGCGTTTCTTCAAATCCAAAAAAACATTTAACCGTAAGCGTTAATTCTTTNGAGAAACCTTGAATTGTCCCACTCATTTTATCTAATTTTATAATTCTTCTACAAAAGAACACATTGAAAACGAGTTTCCTCCTAATTTTTGCATTATTTCTTTTCCACAGCGGTTATGCACAAAAGAAAATAGGTCTTGTTCTGAGTGGTGGTGGTGCATCTGCCTTGGCGCATGTTGGAGTCCTTAAAGCCTTGGAAGAGTTTAATATCCCAATCGATTATATTACAGGTTCATCGGCCGGAGCTTTAGTTGGTAGTTTGTATTCCTGTGGTTACAGTCCTTTAGAGATTGAGCAATTTGTGCTTTCCGAAGACTTCTTGCTTATGTCTAAGGGAGGTTTACGACCAGAGAATCAGTTCTTACTTCGTGAAAAGGAATACGATGCTTCAACCTTAGGTTTTTCTCTTGCAAAGGATAGTATAATAAGAAAGTCCATTCCATTAAATGTAGTTACACCAACCTTATTGGATTTTGAAATGCTGAAGGTATTGGGACTCACTGGTGCAAGTGCTGCGCATGACTTTGATAATTTATTCATTCCTTTTAGATGTGTGGCATCTGATGTTTATGGCAAGAATAGCGTTACGTTTTCTAAAGGAAATTTAAATGAGGCTGTACGCGCTTCAATGACCTACCCTTTATATGTCAATCCTATTAAAATTGACGGCGTGATTTATTTTGACGGCGGTATGTATAATAATTTTCCTTCAAATGTCATGTGTGATGATTTTAGTCCAGATTTTGTTATCGGAAGCAATGTTTCTAGTAATATGGAGCTTCCGGATGAGAGAGACATGTTTGGAGTACTGAGGTCTATGCTGACAACACCTACAAACTATGAATTGTCCTGTTGTGATGGAATTGTTGTAGAAGCCAAAACCGATATAGGTGTTTTTGAATTTGAAAGAGCGAAAGAAGCCATAGACGAGGGTTATTCTAAAACTTTAGAAAAAATTGATTCAATAGTAAAACTTGTGGGAAGAAAAGAGGACCCTGAACTTTTAGTTTTGAGGAGAAATAAATTTAGAGCAAGTTTACCTGAGCTGAAAATATCGTCAATCGAAACCCACAATGGCAGACAAAAAGAAGTTCTATTTGCAAATAGAAGCTTAATGCGTAATAAGAAAAATGAAGTTCTTTCGAAAGAGGTTTTTGAGAAGCGATATTTTAGATTGAGCGCCACACCGTCAATTTGGTATATGTATCCAAATCTTTCTATGAAAAGTGATTCAACTTACCATTTAGACCTTAAAGTGAGTAAAGCAAAGGAGTTTACCATTGATGTCGGAGGTCATTTTTCCTCTCGGCCTGTGAATACAGGATATTTGGGTTTGGGCTATCAAAATATGGGTAAAAGTGCTTTTACGATTCACGCTGAATCTTATTTTGGTAAATTTTATGGGTCTGTAAATACAAACTTTGAAATAAGTTTACCGACTACGATTCCGATTTCCATTGCGGGTTATTATACCATGAATCGATGGGATTTCTTCAGAAGCTTTGCCACCTTTTTTGAAGATGTTACTCCTTCTTTTTTGGTTCAGTTTGAAATGTACGGTGGACTTTCCTTAAAATCAACCATACG
>NYTQ01000124.1 GCA_002683585.1 Cryomorphaceae bacterium | reverse complement strand
GGCATTACTCCGGAAAGGATAAAAGCAAAAAAGGTGAGTTTGATTTTGAAGCGATTGAAGAGGCTACTGAGGAAATCGACCTTTAAGTCTTTTCAATGTATTTGATTCCCGGCAGCTTTAAAGTAGTGCGTTAAATAATAATCCTGCAGCCACCGCTCCAATGACAGGGCCGATTACCGGAATCCAAGCATAGCTCCAATTTGATTGCGCTTTTGAGCCTCTAATAAGCGTATAAACAATTCGTGGACCAAGGTCACGTGCAGGGTTGATGGCATATCCCGTTGTGCCTCCCAATGACATTCCAATTGCCCAGACTAATATACCTACAGGTAAGGCATCTAGCGAACCAATCCCATATTGCAACTTTTCTACACCATCAATTTGAAGCTCGGGTTTCGCGATATAGAAAATAACAAACACCAGAAAAAAAGTTCCGTATGCCTCACTAAATAGATTTCTAGGTGTGTTCTTAATTTGTGGTGCCGTGCAAAAACAGCCACGGAAGTTTAGCTCATCTTTTTCGAGCTTAAACTGGTCATAGTATAGCTGATAATTTAAGAAGCTTCCAATCATTGCTCCCATTGTTTGTGCAGCAATATACATTGGGACCATCGCCCAGTCAAATTTATTTGCTATGGCCAAACCTATCGTTACGGCAGGGTTTAGGTGTGCTCCACTAATATCCGCAGTAATAAATGCAGCGATAAAAACAGCAAAACCCCAAGCCATTGTAATCAAAATCCACTTTGGGTCTTTTCTTCCTTCNGTGCTCTTTAATGAAACATTGGACACGACTCCAGCCCCAAAAACAATAAGGATGCAAGTTCCTAATACCTCAGCTATAAACGGTGTCATATATTATAATTTGAGCTTAAATTTATGAATAAATTACATTGTTCGGAGACCCAAGCTACATCTTTCCCTAAATCCTCAGCCATTATTTTTGCAACCTTTGGTGCTAAACGAACTGCTTCTTCTGAATCCAAGAACAAAGCTCTAATTCTTCGTGCTAAAACATCTTCTAAAGTCATTGCCATTTCATATTGAACAGCATAACGAATGACCGCTTCGGAGATATAAAGCTTATCTGAAAAAGATTCCATCGCTCCAAGTTTTTTTATGTTTTTAACCTCGCTACCATATACATGCAATGGATCTTCAAAGTTAATTTTAGAGGCATATCCTTTCATTTTAAGTTGTCTAGTTTTACTAGGGATGAATTTTTTAAATCCAGATTTTATAAGTGCGTCAATAGCTTCTTCTCCCATCATTCGATAGGTAGTCCACTTACCTCCTAAAATATGCAGCACACCATCCTTTGTTTTATAAAGAATATGTTCGCGGGACAATTCTTTTGTCTTCGTTTGCTCATTCGAATTGGAAATCAAAGGCCGTAAACCACAGAATACGCTTTTGATATCTTTTTTTTGTGGCTTTTTGCTGAGGTATTTTTCTACATTATTCAATATGAATANAATATCATCTTCGATGATTTTTGGTTCTATATGGCGTTCTGAAGTTTCTACATCTGTTGTTCCCACAATGATANATTTCTTCCATGGAATCATGAATAAAACCCTACCATCCTCTGTTTTCGGAACCATAAGTGCATTGCTCGAGCACAAGAACGAGGAGTCAATTACAATGTGGGTGCCGCGGCTTGCTCGAANTTTAATGTTATGCGCTAAAGGATCTGAAATTGAGCTACCAAATACGCCCGTTGCGTTTATAATATGTTNGGCTTTAATTTTCAATTCAGTATTTTGGAGCTTGTCGTGAAGAAGTATTTCATATCTATTATCATCTTTTTTTGAATAGGACATAAATTCCAAATAGTTTATTACTGTGGAGCCTTCTTTTTCTATAGTTTGTGCAAGGCTGATTGCAAATCTTGCATCATCAAACTGTCCATCTTGATAGCTAATCCCACCTTTTAGTCTCTCNGTATTCAGNCCATTTAGATTGGCTAGGGTTCTTTTTTTGCCTAGAAATAAGGTTTTTCCAAAGCTCTTTTTACCGGCAATCAGGTCATAGATTTTTAAACCAATACCATAAAACAGAAAATGAATCCAGTGATATATGGGAATAATAAATGTCATATTCTGAACAAGGTGAGGAGCATTCCTTNGGAGAATATCGCGCTCTTTTAATGCTTTTTTAACCAAACCAATTTCTCCGTTTCGCANATATCTTACGCCTCCATGAACAAGCTTAGTGCTTTTTGAAGATGTTCCTTTGGAGAAGTCATGTTTTTCAATCAGCAATACTTTCATTCCTCTGCTTGCTGCATCAAGAGCAGCACCTAGACCCGTAGCACCACCTCCAATGACCAAAAGGTCCCAAAGTTCAATTTTATTTAAGATGTTCAGGTTTTTGTTTCGATTCATTATTGCAGAATCTTTTCTATGCGCTCTTTCCAAAGGTTGAGCATTTTTTGATTTTGTTCAGATGATTTCGGGATGAATTCTAAATCTTTTTGCCAAAGTGATTTAAGAGATTCTTGGCTATCCCAAAAACCACAACCCAATCCTGCTAAAAATGCAACACCTAGTGCGGTTATTTCCGTTGTTTTGGGCCGAACAACAANTGTGGATAGCAGGTCCGCCTGTATTTGCATTAGNAGCTTATTCATACTTGCACCACCATCTACTTTCAGCGTAGAAAATTGAATGCCTGAGTCTTTTTGCATTTCATTAATGATTTCTGAAGACCTTATGGCTATTGCTTCTAATGCCGCTCTTGCTAGATGTCCTTGTTTCGTTCCACGGGTAATACCAAATATAGCTCCTTTGGCTTCAGGGTTCCAGTATGGGGCTCCAATGCCCGTAAGAGAGGAAATGAATGTTATACCTCCATTATCTTCAACAGTAAGTGCTAGTTTCTCTATTTCTTCTGCTTTATTTATAATCTCTAAGCCATCTCTTAACCACTGAATTAATGCACCGCCAATAAAGACGCTGCCTTCCAATGCGTAGTGAATATCACCATTTATCTCCCATGCAATTGTGGTTAGCATTTTGTTTTTTGAGACAACTGCTTTAGTCCCAGTATTCATCATGCAAAAACAACCTGTACCATAGGTGTTTTTAACGTCGCCAGCTTCAAAGCACAATTGTCCGAATAATGCAGCTTGTTGATCTCCGGCTATGCCACATATAGGAATAGAACTTTCCCAATCCTCAAGCTTAGCTTCGGCTAAAAAACCTGAGCTCGATACGATTTCAGGAAGCATCGTTTTTGGTATTTTAAGAAGTTCAATTAGGTCATCATCCCATTTATTTTGGTGAATATCAAAAAGCATTGTTCTACTTGCATTACTTGAATCGGTAATGTGATGCTCTCCATTCGTTAGTTTCCATATGAGCCATGTGTCTATGGTTCCAAATAATAATTCACCTTCATTTGCGCTTAATTTAACCCCTGGGATATTTTCTAAAATCCAATGGATTTTTGAACCTGAAAAATAGGGATCAAGAAGTAATCCAGTTTTTTCTGAAATCATGGGTTCTGCCCCTTGGCTTTTTAATTCATTACAAAATTCCGCTGTTCTTCTATCCTGCCAAACGATAGCATTATAAACTGGTTCTCCTGTTTTTTTATCCCAAACTACTGTGGTCTCTCTTTGGTTGGTAATTCCGATTGAAGCTATTTCATTTATACCTATACCCGTTGACGATAGGACTTGTTGTATTGCCAATTTCTGGCTTCTCCAGATCTCCATCGCATTATGTTCTACCCAGCCTTCATTGGGGAAGTACTGCTCAAATTCGTATTGAACCTTGCCTATTTCTTTACCACTAATATCGAAGATTAGTGCCCTTGAGCTTGTGGTGCCTGCATCGATTGACAAGATGTATTTTTTCATAAAAATGGTGACTTGATATTTTGTAGCTAAAAATTACAAAAAATAGTTTTCAACACACGGAAAGTCGGGCATTGATTTCTTTATCTTTAATCTCTCAAAGAGATTTTCAATGTACCTCATTTTTGATACGGAAACCACTGGGCTACCCCGAAGCTTTAAAGCACCCATTAGCGATGTGGATAACTGGCCACGCGTTGTTCAACTTGCATGGCAGCTTCATGCTGATGATGGTAGCTTGGTGGAGCATAAAGACTTCTTGATCAAGCCCGATGGGTTTGATATACCCTATGGTTCAGAGCAGATACATGGCATTTCTACAGAGCTTGCATCTAAGGAGGGTATTGATCTTTCTGAGGGTTTAGCTTTGTTTGAAGCCGCACTTTCAAAAGCTACTTTTTTGGTCGGGCATAACGTCAATTTTGATGTCAATGTATTAGGTTGTGAGTTCTTTAGGGAGGAGCGGCCTACCGATTGGGTTGACAAAAAAATCCTTGATACTTGTACCGAGAAAACGGCAAACCTATGTAAACTTCTTGGGGGTAGGGGTGGTCGATTTAAATTGCCAACCTTATCTGAATTACATGAGCATTTATTCGATGCTCAATTTACAGAGGCCCATAATGCCACTGCGGATGTTGAAGCAACAACGCGTTGTTTCTTAGAACTTATTCGCTTGAAAACATTCACAGCTGCAGAATTAGAAAAAGCGGATGATTATTTTATTACTTATTCTAAAGCTAATCCAAAGGTAATTCGTCCCGTTGGTCTAAAACACCTTAACTTAAAAGCTGAAAGCGAAAAGCTAAGAAAAGCGGCTGAGCATCTTGGGGCTTCCAATGTTGATCAAGAAAATATAGTTGATTTTCAACAGCTTAAAGATCTAAGCTTTACACATTTACACAATCACTCTCAATATTCCATCCTTCAATCTACAGCCAAGGTTTCTGGTATTATTGAAAAAGCGTTTGAGCATGGTATGCATGCCATCGCTTTGACTGATTCTGGGAATATGATGGCGGCCTTTCATTTTGAGGCTGCGGCAAATAAAATCAATAAGCGTATCCGCGCGGAAAAAGCGCAAGCAGAGGAAGAGGGAAGGGCATACAATAAGAAAGAAATTTTGCCCATCATTGGCTGTGAATTCAATGTTTGTAGAGATCGAAATGATAAAACGCAAAAGGATAATGGAAGTAGGGTCGTCTTGCTCGCTAAGAATAAAGCGGGTTACCAAAATCTAATTAAGCTGGCTTCTATTGCCTACACCGAAGGGATGTATTATGTTCCTAGAATTGACAAAGATATTGTTCAAGAGCATAAAGAAAACCTCATTATGCTTTCAGGTGGCATTCAAGGAGAAATATCTAACTTACTTTTAAATGTTGGTGAGAAACAAGCGGAAGAAGCATTAACCTGGTGGAAGAATGCGTTTAAAGACGATTTTTACATTGAGCTGACCCGACATGGTGTTGAGGTTGAGTCTAGATTAAATCCTTCTTTGGTAAGACTTGCGAACAAGCATGGTGTAAAGCTTATTGCCACTAATAATTCTTTTTACGTTGAGCAGGAAGATTCTATTGCGCATGATGTTCTGCTTTGTGTGAAAGATAATCAGCTTGTTGAAACACCGAAAGGTCGTGGTCGTGGTTTTCGTTATGGTCTTGAAAATGATGAATATTATATCAAGTCTTCAGATCAGATGAAAGATTTATTCCAAGATTTACCTCAGGCACTTTTGAATACAGAGGAAATCGTGAAAAAATGTGATCCTTATCCCTTAGCGAGGGATGTATTATTACCTGAATATGATATTCCGAGTCAATTTATCTCAGCAGACGATAAAAAAGATGGAGGCAAAAGAGGAGAGAATGCATTTTTAAGGCACCTCGTTTATGAAGGGGCAAATAAAAGGTATGCTGAAATTGATGATGAGCTTAAAAAAAGAATTGATTTTGAGCTTGAAACAATTGAAAATACTGGTTATCCAGGATATTTTCTAATTGTTCAAGACTTTTGTAATGCTGCTCGTGATATGGATGTGAGTGTAGGTCCCGGAAGGGGGTCTGCTGCTGGCTCTGTGGTTGCATATTCCATTGGGATTACAAATATTGACCCGATTAAGTATGATTTACTTTTTGAGCGTTTTTTAAATCCTGACCGTATCTCAATGCCAGATATTGATATTGACTTCGATGATGAGGGGCGTGGAAAAGTAATTGATTATGTAATTGAAAAATATGGTGCTAATCAGGTGGCTCAGATTATCACCTATGGAACTATGGCTGCAAAATCTGCAGTGCGTGATACAGCTAGGGTAATGAATCTCCCCTTATCTGAGGCTGATCGATTAGCAAAGATGCTTCCCGATATTTCTCTGAATAAGCTTTTTGACATGGAAGAAAGTGACCTCATAGACAAGCTTCGAAATCAGGAGGAGATCTCTAGAGCAAGGGACCTTCGAAAATTATTTAAGCAAAACACCTTATCAGCTGAGGTATTGCAAAAAGCAAAGGAAATTGAAGGTTCTGTAAGGAATACAGGTATTCATGCTTGTGGTGTGATTATAACGCCTGATGACTTGACAAATTTTGTCCCTGTGGCAACGGCTAAAGATTCAGATCTGGTTTGCACACAGTACGACAACTCGGTTGCCGAGGATGCTGGATTATTGAAGATGGATTTTCTTGGTCTCAAAACGCTGACTTTGATTAAAGATGCCATTAAATATATTGAGCAAACAAAGGATATAAAGATAAATCCAGATGAAATTCCAATCGATGATACAGCGACCTATGAGCTATTTCAGAGAGGAGAAACAGTTGGTATTTTTCAATATGAGTCACCTGGGATGCAGAAGTATCTCAAAGAGCTTAAGCCTACTGAATTTGCTGATTTGATTGCCATGAATGCCTTATATCGTCCTGGTCCCATGGAATATATACCGTCTTATGTAAAAAGAAAGCATGGAGATGAAGACATTGAATATGACCTGGCTGATTGTGAAGAATATTTAAAAGAAACCTATGGCATAACGGTATATCAGGAGCAAGTAATGCTACTTTCTCAAAAGCTTGCAGATTTCACAAAAGGTGAAGCTGATACGCTCAGAAAGGCGATGGGGAAGAAAGACCGACGTGTTCTTGATAAAATGAAGCCGACTTTCTTAAAAAGAGCAACTGAGAAGGGTCATAGTAAAGATACTTTAGAAAAAATATGGAAGGATTGGGAAGCTTTTGCTTCTTATGCATTTAATAAATCTCACTCAACTTGTTATGCCTGGGTGGCTTATCAAACAGCATATTTAAAGGCCAACTATCCTGCCGAGTATATGGCGTCTGTGCTGAGTAACAATATGAATGATATCAAGCAGGTGACCTTTTTTATGGAAGAAAGTAAGCGCATGGGTATTCCTGTTTTTGGTCCTGATATTAATGAATCTAATTATACATTTACCATCAACAAGGAAGGGGCGATAAGATTCGGTCTAGGAGCTGTCAGGGGACTAGGTAGCGGTCCGATTGACGAGATTGTTGCCGTACGAAAAGAAAAGCCGTTTACATCAGTGTTTGATTTTGCTAAGCGTGCCAATTTGAGATTATGCAATAAAAGAGTTTTTGAAAGCCTTATTTATGCGGGAGGTTTGGATTCTTTAAATAACGAAATTCATAGAAGTCAGTATTTTGTTCAAGAGGGAGCATCTAAGCCATTTGTTGAGCAAGTCATTTCTTACGGAAGAAATTATCAAGATCAATTGGGAAAGCGTCAAATGGTGATTTTTGATATGTCTGATGAGGTTTCTACACCTGAGCCCAAAATACCATTTTCTGAACCTTGGTCTAGCGTTTATCGTTTAAACAAGGAAAAAGAGGTTGTAGGTGTCTTTTTATCAGGGCATCCCTTGGATGATTTTCGCATTGAAATAGAATCTTTTTGTAAAGGCGATATCAGAATACTTTCTGAGCTACAAGATCATGAAGGAAGAGATTTAATGATTGCTGCTGTTGTAACTTCAAGCGAGCATCGAATTACGCGGAAAGGCGACGGTTTTGGAACCCTTATCATTGAGGACTATTACGAGAGCTTTCGCTTGAATCTTTTTCAAGAAAATTATTTGAGATTCAAGCATTTTATGGAGCCTGGCACCTTTGTGATTATAAAAGGACGCATTGAAAAGACCAGATGGAGAAAGGAGCTTGAATTTGTCGTTCACGGTATGGAACTACTGCAAGGTCTTCGCGAAAAGAAGGCTAAAAACATTGAGATAAAACTCCCGACATCGACAGTGAATAAAATGCTTATTCAAGAGCTTCAGGATGTATTAATGGATAATGAAGTAAAGGGTAATTGTCGCGTTCGTTTTACAGTCTATGATCCGCTGGAAAAAATTCAAGTAGTTCTACCTTCAAGAAGTATAATGGTGAATCCAAGTAATGAGCTGCTGAAAAAACTTGAAGATTTGGATGTCAGTTTTGCCCTTAATTAAATGGGCAAAAAAAAAGCGCCAGGTCGGCGCTTTTATAAATATTTTGAAAGTTTATGCTTCTGCCTCTTCTTCAGCTGGGATTAAGATTCGTCCGCAGTGCTCACAAATAATTATTTTCTTTTTCGTAACAATATCTAATTCTCTTTGAGGTGGAATTTTATTAAAGCATCCACCACAAGAAGCATCTCTATGTCCAGATTTAGACTTTGCACCGTAAATAAGCGGCACTACGGCTAAACCGTTTTTCGCGTTTCCTCTTAGTCTTTCATAGGCAACAACAAGACGGTCTTCAATATTTTTCTTGGCATCTTTTGAAGCCTTGATCAACTTATTTTCATCTTTCTGCGTAGAACTAATGATGTTGTCGAGCTCGGCTTTTTTATTTTCAAGCTCTGCCTTTTTCATATTTAGGCGCTCTGTTGCTTCTGCTAAAATCTCATTCTTGTGTTCGATTTTAACTATTGCTTCTTTCGTACGCTTTTCATTCAATTTAATTTCTAGCTCTTGAAACTCAATCTCTTTTGACAGAGATTCGTATTCTCTATTATTTCGAACGTTATTTTGTCTTTCCTTGTATTTAAGGATTGCTGTATCTGAATCTTTAGAAGATAATTTTCTATTTGAAATATCTTGTTGAAGCTCATCGATTTCGGCTTGAAACTTACCTGTTCTTGTTTCAAGACCAATGATTTCATTTTCCAAGTCTTCGACCTCCAACGGTAGCTCACCTCGGATAATTCGAATTCTGTCAATTTCAGAATCAATTTTTTGTAAATTATACAAAGCATCTAATTTTTCCGCTACAGTTCCATCTTTCTTCGGTGTAGCCTTAGAAACCTTTGTAGTTTTCTTAGTCTTCGTTTTACTTTCTGCTTTAGCTTTAGTCGGGGTTGCTGACATATATTAAATATATTTTACTGGATTCGTATTTACTTCAGTTAAATGGAGGGCAAAGTTACTAAATTTTTCTTTAAGATTTTCATAGATCAGGTTAATGGTGAATTGTTCACTTTCATAATGTCCGATATCTATAATTATAAGTTCCTCATTAGCATCAAAAAATTCATGGTATTTTATATCAGAGCTAATGAAAACATCCGCTTTTTTTCGCTTTGCTTGTTCAATTAAAAAACTTCCTGTTCCTCCACATACCGCAACTGATTTAATCTCATTGTGAACAAGCGCAGTATGCTTAATTACGCCTGCTTTGAAGGTTTGCTTAATCGTATTTAGAAACGTTTCAGCAGACATTGATTTTTTAAGCATACCAATCATTCCCGAACCCATATCTTGCTGCTCGTTAAGAAGTGGCACAATATCGTGTGCAACTTCCTCGTACGGATGGTTGATTTTCATGGCCTGCAACACAACTCCGATACGGTCAAGTGGAACCAAAAATTCCAGCTTCATTTCTTCTTCGATTGAATTCTGATTGATGCTTCCTTTTGAAGGTTTTGCACTTTCATTTGGTTTGTACGTACCTTTCCCTTGGCTCTGAAAGCTACATTCCGAATAATTCCCAATTGAACCAGCACCAGCTTCAAACATCGCTTCACTTAATTTCTTGATGGCTTCTTCAGGAACAAACACATTGAGCTTGACCAATGTTCCTTTTTTCGGTGCTAAAATATGTGTATTTGTAAGCCCTATCTTATCAGCGATTCTCTTGTTGACACCTTCTTTATGGTTGTCAAGATTCGTATGGATGGCATATAAAGCGATTTCATGCTTAATACATAATTCGATTACGCGCTGTGACACATCGGTGCCATTAATTTTTTTGAGTCCTTTGAAGATAACGGGGTGATGCGAGATGATGAGGTTGCAATTTTTACTGATTGCCTCTTCAACTATCTTTTCTGTAACATCTAATGAAATTAAGACACCTTTGAGGGCTGTATTTTTATGGCCATAGGTTAGACCACAATTATCATAGGACTCTTGCAGTGATAATGGAAAGCGATTTTCCAAAAAATCTGTGATGTGCTGTATAATCATTTGAGAAAATAAGTAAGTGTGAGTTGACCACCTTGGGCATTTTCTCGGTGAATATAATCCTCAAATTCTTTGTATGAATTATTGAGTTGTTGAACGTAGAGGTAAGCTGCGCGTATGGAAATTTTACCAAAAAAATATTCGATACCCACGCTTGCTTGTGCAGAGAGTTTAAAAAAGTTTAAATCATCTTGTATGGTAATTTCTTCATCGTATTCAGATCCATTGGCATCTGTCCATTCTTGCTTTTGTTTGTAGCCACTAAATATACTTGGGACAAGACCTGCGGAAAGTCGAAGCTTTATTTTTTTCCCATAAGATGAGCTTAAGGAAATTGGTAATGCAATGTACCGGTATGTTGATGAATAGAGAAAGCTACTGTCATTTTCGTTGGAGTTCCAATTATAGGATTCTCCATTTTGTGCAAAGGAAATACCTGTATTCACTTTTAGGAAATTATTTATGGGTATTGAGACGCCGATGACATAGCTTGCACAAACCAAGGGGTTTTCATTTGCACGCAGCCCTAATGGTGTATTTAGGTGTGATTCATTTGGGGCCAAGCTTCTATATGAATTTAAAATGTTTGCATTAAAATAAACATAAGTGTTGGTATCAAAAGAAAATTTAGGACTTGATTTTTGAGCTGAACTTATGAGTTGACTCTGAGCAGAAAAAGCAATAAAAAACATCGAGATAAGGAGCATTCTACTGATCATATACCAAAGTTACAAATTTACTTTACTTATTGTTCTGTCAATTATACATCAGTATCAAAAAGAAGGGGGCCCGAAGGCCCCCTGGTTAGACAGTACTAGTGGAAATAAGAAGAGATAATGTTTTTTCTAATCGCTTATTGATTAAAATACTTCCCACTAAGCTAAACTACTAATCTATTAACTCGATTTAAAGATAATTTAAACTTTTAAATTTTAGGTATTTTTTTTTCATAAAATTTAATCTAAGTGTGGGTAATTTCGGAACAGTTTCTAGGTATAAATCACTACCATACTACGTAATTATACGTAGGTGTTGCTTTTACGATTCTAGTGCACCAAAATAAATGTGACCGAACAA
>NYTQ01000123.1 GCA_002683585.1 Cryomorphaceae bacterium | reverse complement strand
GTTGATAATTTAAAGCGTGTTCGTATTTATTCTAATGATTTTAGTCTGGTTGGAGAACAAGGAATCCAATTTATCACGGACTTTCAAGAGCTTAAAACAACATGGCACCCTATTGAGAAAATTGGTGGAGCATCAAGTTCGTATTAAAAATAAGGTGCGTCTTTAATTTCCACGAGCCAATTCTCTCTTAGCTCATGTAAGCTTTCGATTCTTGGGTTAAAAACAAAATCACCTTTGTAGGCACCTATATCATGGTAGGAAATGAGTTGCGGAGCTTCATTTTTTAGAACAAGAACATTGAGTCTATTGAAGAAATCAACCTCCAAATTATTTTCGATTGTTTTTACAAAATGTACCGAAGAGTCAATGGAGCAACCGGAAATACGTTCTATTGACTCATCAACAGCCAAAACAATGTACCGATTATATAAAAGCTTACCATTCGCGGACAATTGTTTTTGGTGCGCTTTCCACGAGCACGTAAAATGTTTGATTTGATCTTCAACTAGATTTGCTTCCTCATCGTTTAGTAGTTTGTTGCAGAGGTAGGTCCAAACCCGACTTTCATCAGGCATTTCTGGAAATAGGGTTTTAAAGCTCTGCTGCATTGGCAATTAATTCAGCAATATCTAAAACTTTCACTGTTTCCTCTTTTTCTGCGTTTTTTATTCCGTCAGTCATCATTGTATTACAAAAAGGACAGCCAGTTGCAATGACTTCCGCGGCAGTCTCAATAGCGTCCTCAGTTCTTTCAATATTAATTTCTTTATTCCCTTTTTCTGCCTCTTTGAACATTTGAGCTCCTCCTGCTCCACAGCACAGACCTTTGGTTTTGCACCTTTTCATTTCTACGAGCTCAGCATCTAATTTTTCTATAAGCTGTCGCGGTGCTTCATAGACATCATTTGCTCGACCTAGGTAGCACGGATCATGGAAGGTGACTTTTTTTTCCTTTGAAAGAACCAGATTTTTCGAGCGCTAGTTTTCCTGTATTGATGAGGTCTTGAATCATTTGAGTGTGATGTACAACTTCGTATTCACCACCTAGCTCAGGATATTCGTTTTTCAGTGTATTAAAACAGTGGGGNCAGGCGGTAACTATTTTTTTTATTTCATATGCGTTNAGTACCTCAATNTTCATCATTGCCTGCATTTGATAGGTGAACTCATTTCCTGCGCGCTTTGCTGGGTCACCTGTGCAACTTTCCTCGCTACCAAGCACGGCAAAAGAAACCTGACAATTGTTTAATATTTTGACNAGTGCTTTCGTGATTTTTTTTGCACGATCATCAAAGCTNCCAGAGCATCCAACCCAAAATAANATATCCGGGTTTTCACCTTTAGCCATCATGTCTGCCATTGTTGGTACTTGAATACTCATATTTTATTCTTTAAATACTTGAATGTTCGCACTTTTCTCTACAAGATTCGTGAACTTTCCAGTATACCTTGTTGCCCGTACGATATGGTTGTCTATCCAATGATAGTTTCCTCCTCTCGGCTTTCCCATAAGGAGGCCATGGTAATTGAAACCATTATTCTTTAACCATTGTTCAGTAACCTCACGATGTTCTTCAACTCTAGAGGTAAAAAAAGTTATNATATGGCCTTCCTCAAACCAAGTATTGATGGTTTCAAGTGCATCGTCAAATAATTCGGCTGTAGCCATCCTTTCAGGCTCTTCATTTGGTATATCATCACATATTGTACCATCAATATCGATCATATAATTCTTTACCTCATTTGGAAGTACAGGTGAAATTGACTTACCATCCTCTTCGGCGTCAATTAATTTAAAACCCTCTTTGTTATTCTTCATNTGCCCAATTTAATCTGTCGTTTTGTGAAAATTGCCAAGGCGCACCGTTGTTTTCAATATTGGTGAGCATGCCTGTGAGTTCATTTGGAATTTTTGATTCTTCCATTACCAAAAACCTTCTTAAGTCTACGATAATTGATAAAGGATCTATATTGACTGGGCATTCATCAACACAAGCATTGCAAGAGGTACATGCCCANAACTCTTCNTCTGAAATATAGTCNCCTAGTAGAGATTTTCCATCTTCAAACGCTTTTCCGTTTTTCCTTTTATTTTCACCTACCTCCACGAGACGATCTCTTGTNTCCATCATTATTTTTCTCGGTGAAAGAAGTTTCCCTGTAATGTTTGCTGGGCATGAGGATGTGCATCGACCACATTCTGTGCATGTATATGCATCCATTAAATTTTTCCAAGTCAAATCTGTAACATCTTTTGCTCCAAATCTCGAGGGTGGGGGAGCGTTAGGGTCAGGAGCTGCATAAGGATCTGCTGTCGGATCCATCATAAGCTTNACTTCATTGGTAACGCTATCCATATTTGTGAACTTTCCTTTCTGTTCTAGATTGGAATAGTAGGTATTGGGAAAGGCCAAAAGAATGTGAAAATGCTTAGAGTAAGGGAGGTAGTTCAAGAATCCCAATACCATTAAAAGATGGCCCCACCAACCGATTCTTTCGGCTACATGTANCGCGTGCGTGCTCATTCCATCAAAAAATAGTGGCCCGATAAATGATGAAACGCTGAAACCAAANCTACCAACAGTTCCTTCGCTCACATGCGAGGCGCCTCTTTGAAATAGGACNTCATCTGTTCCATTCATTGTAAAAATACAGGCCAAAAGAATCAGTTCGAAAACTAGAATCAGGTTTGCATCTTTGGTTGGCCAACCAATCATTTCTTTCATATTTAGACGCGGAAGTTTGAGCAAATTCCTTCTGGCAAGAAACGCAATTGTAGCAATAAACGCTAGGACCGANAGTATTTCTATGAAGCTAATGGTAAAAGTNTAAAATCCACCTAAACTAGATCTGAATAAGCGGTGCTCGTTCAGGATTCCGTCGGCAAAGATCTCTATTAATTCAACTTGAGTAATGACAAATGCCACATATAAACATAAATGAAGTATTGCTGGAATGAGCCGTGAAAACATTTTTTTTTGACCAAAAGCGACGAGTATCATTGTTTTGAGCCTTTTCCCTTTTTGATCCTTTCTTTCAAGAGAAAGTCCAAGATTTATATTATATCTTATTTTCCAAATGTTGTAGGAGAAAAAGGCAAGTCCAACGGAAGCGATAATGGCAAATAAAAGAATACTTAAATTCATTAGTCTTTATATGAAGCAAATATAGTCAAACTTATTATACTATGCATGCATAGTATTGTAAAAATAAATTCAGTCTGTATTTTGCAATTCCTTATTAAAGATAATTATTGTTACCTAATTACTCGGCAACTTAAACAGAAAAAGTCAATAGATTTATATTGTTGTTTTGATCTCCGAAATTAATCTTGAATACTGTCCAGTACTTTTCTTAACTTCCTTTCCTCTTTAGGACTTAATGTTGTCCCTTTTGTTTTTGAACCTAACAAAGAAAAATGAATATATCTTTCAGGGTGGAGGGTAAGGTCTTCCACGAGGTCTTGAAGTTTTTTATTTGATTCTACAAGCTCTGTATATAACGACTCGTCATGTAGTAACTTACTCATNGTTCCAGTNCCATTCTGGACCTCTTCCAGAAGGGCATTTATCTTTTGAATAGAGGNATTTGCTTCTAGAATAATACCTTTGAAATCNGCAGAGACNAGATCATNCGATATTTTCTTTGTATTACCAATTATCTCGGTTACGGCAGAATTNCTCTTTTTTAAATTAACNGTAATACTCTCNACATTCGACATTATTCGAGCGAATTGAAGTTTCTCCTCAGCAACAAATAGTTCAATTTCTTCCGCAGCATTACCTAGCTTGTCTATCGTTGTTTTTACACGATTGAAACTGCCTTCAATTTCTGAGGTTGCTGTAGAGTCCCAAAAGGCAGACAAGGAGTTGACCATGTTGTCAACTGAAATCATCATACTTTGAAGCTTTTGGGTAATTGGATCTGCATATTCTTTCACTTGGTAGGCAATATCTAGACTAGATTTTATACCTGGGATTTCAGCCCCTTTCTTATATTCATTTTTATTTGAAGGATTTGTTTTGAGGATTAATCCTTTTGTAAAAAAGTCAGGTGAGCCAATCTCAACGGTACTTCCTTTGGTTATCTTGACCGTGCTATTTTGCACATTAAAGGTTATTTTTACTCTTCGGTTTGGTTCGTTCTCTGGAAAAATAGCAACACCGACGACTTTTCCAATAACAACACCGTTGAGTATCACGTCGCTGGAGACCATTAATTGATTAGAGTTCTCAAAATAAGCATGGTAAACATCATCGCCTCCAAAAAAGCTGTAGCCTTTCAGAAAGTTAATGCCAAACACTAAAATCAAAATGGCGAATATTGCTACCAATCCTGCCTTTATCTCTTTTTGAAATTTCAAACCTTATTTTTCTACTAATTTAATGGCTTTTTCTATACCAATGCGTTCTCCGTCCAAGAAAGCTACCACAAAAGCTCCTTTAAATCCTTTTTCTCGCATTTGAACCTTATACTTTACCGCTGACTTTACATCTTCTCCAAACCCTTTGGTACAATATTTAAATAAACCGCCTTGCTTGTATTGATATGTGTTTTCCTCTCCTTTTAGTCTAGGAGAATCATCGCTTATTCTTGCATTGAGGCTTAGAATCTGCACCCTGAACGTAAGACCTGAGTTCTTTTGTGCGGATTCAATCACCTTGTCTGCAAAAGTTGTGTTTTGAAGATCTTGTTTTGTCTGAGGTGCATCTTGAACAGTTTCTTCAGTTGTTTCTTTGTCAATATTCTGCGATACGGTAGAGGATAACACATCTTTTCCTTCAATAGACCTTTTGTATTTTTCAAAGGCAACAAGCATTGCATACGCCATTTTATCTTGGCCAGCTTCTTTTCCAATAAAGCCTTCCTCACTTGGATTGGTTAAAAACCCTGTCTCGATCAATACACTTGGCATGGTTGTTCTATATAGCACCATGAACCCCGCTTGTTTGACTCCACGGTCGCGTCGGCCGAGTTTTTTAAATTCCGCCTGCAGATACTGTGCAAACATTATGGCATGATCTAGAAAGACAGATAGTTGTAGTCGTTTAGCGATAATGGCATCTGGTGATAAATCGAAGTTTTTGTATTGCGCGCCGCCATCTTCTTCAAGCTCAATAATCGAGTTCTCTCTCGAGGCCACTTTTTGTTGAGACTCGGAACGGTGCAGTCCTAATACATAAGTCTCTGTGCCATAGGCGGCAGGTGATGCAGCATTTGCATGAATACATATAAATAAATCGGCTTTTGCCCTGTTTGCAATATTGGCACGTTCTCCAAGCTCAACGAAAATATCGGTATCTCGTGTGTAAATTACTTTTAATTCAGGATATTTTTTTTCAATGAGTGCGCCTAGTTTTAGGGCCATCGATAGGCATACATGTTTTTCCTTTGAAAATTTACCATGGCAACCGGGATCTTTACCTCCATGTCCCGCATCAATTACGATCGTTTCAATAGACTTTTGAGTGAGGCATGAATTACTTCCATTAAAAACGAGCAATACAAATAAAAAGGTTCGCATTACGTTACCCTTATACATTGGTAAAATTGGTAATTTTGTCCTATCTATTTGCATATAAACAAATTTAGTGCACTCCTATTGAGCAAACTTCATTCCATACTATATTTTATACCCCTTGCTTTGTTAATAATGCAATGCAGTAATAGGGTTACCGCTCAGGTGATTCCCGTGGATACAGTTGTTGTATATGAGTCTGATTTAGATGATGTTATTACTTACAGTGCTAAAGACTCTATATACAGTGATCTAAAAAATAAGCTGGTTTTTTTATATGGAGATGCAAAGGTAGATATGGGCACTGTTTCTCTGAAGGCAGGTTATATTGAGGTTGATCTTGACCTCAATGAAGTTACCGCAAAATATATTTTAGATTCAGCTGGAACGCCTACTGAGTATCCCGAATTTCAGGATGGTCAGGAAAAAATGCGTTGTGAAGAAATGCGCTACAATATGAATACGAAAAAAGGATTCATTAAGGAGCTTGCCTTGCAGCAGGATGAATTTTATTTCAAGATGGGCACCG
>NYTQ01000122.1 GCA_002683585.1 Cryomorphaceae bacterium | reverse complement strand
GTCCGCAGCTTACAAATATTTCTAGTGCACAATTAGAACGTTCAGGAGAATTAATTGGCGTTGGATTCGAGGAGTCAAAAGATGTTTCTGAGGAATATGCCTCCTCATACATTTCTGGGGTACTAGGTTTCGGTTCAAAAATAGCCTTCGGAGATTTGCCTTTGGGCATGCTGCTTGGCATCCGACTACAGTATAGCTTCGGAGACCTCATGGGCGTAGATGGTGAGGGATTCTCTCTCGGAAGTGAGGATGATCCGGGATTTTGGCATCCAACACATGAACCCACGCAGGCAACCTCAGGTGGTCTTGTTGTTGGATTAACCTACACCATTAAATAGTCTCAACAGATAGGTCTATCATTGTATATAAGGAGTTTACCGTAGTCCGTAAATACATTACGTTGCTGTGATTTTTATTTGTATTCAAAAATCACACTATGAAACTACTCACCGAAAACGAAAGGTTCCGAGAATACCTTATGGGTTTTGATGAATATAAACTTTGCGAGGAGGCAAGGGAATATATTCCTACAGAAGTTAAAAGACAATCACTTATTTCATGTGCCGAGTACCTCGCCGACTTTATCGTAGATAATTTAAATGAAAATGCAGTCGATATTGAAGCACCAGAATCTTTACAACAAGAACAGGTTGTCACATTTATCAAATCTCTAACCAGAAAGACTGTTCAAGATTTTTACCATGCTTACATGGAATCCTATGGCGTAATTGAAGACCTTATGATTTTGAATGAACACAATAGACTACACCTTTTATTTCAATTGACGCCACATTCTTTTGAATACTTAGAGCTTTTAAACAAAGAAATTCTCAATTAGTTATCTGGTTGATGGCCGAACCAAACAGTTGCGTATCCTTTGTACATGCCGATACCAATTGCTTGCCAGGGAGCATCCCAGATTCCTTTATTTATAATCACTGCATTATGATGCTTACTTTTCTTCCAGGTATCCAATGCCTCTCCAGGAGATATAGGCGACCCACCAAGACATGAGATTTCATATCCCGGAAATTGATAGCTTGTAAGCTCCTTTGGCTTGTTCCACATACAAGAAGCCTTTGCATGGTCTGATGTATAGCAACAAGCGGTCCATTCTCCCTCGTTAGACCAGCTGTGCCCATTACATTTCCCTTGATCAGGTCTATTTTCAGATAAATCTTTGCTATGCAGCTGAGCTACTTTGGTCAAAGAAGGAGACAAAGCTATGTTCGGGAGACCTTTTGAAGCTCTATAATCCATAATGAGCTCATACAATTCTTGCTCATCTGAAGAAGCCTCCTGACTAAGTACAGGGAAAAGAATTAAACAAAAGAAAAAAAGGAGAAAGCGGAAAATCAATTATCTAGTCTTGTCTTTCATGATTTGTCTTCTTAAGGCCTCTACCGCAACATCAGCAGCTTCCTCAAAGCTTTTACACTGCTTTTTTGCAAACAAATCCTTCCCAGGAACATGTAGTTTTATTTCAGCAATCTTATTCTCTTTATCACGATCATTTTCCACACGTAAGAAAACCTCAGCTGATACAATCTGGTCATTGAACTGTTCAAGTTTGTTTAGCTTATCTTGAATAAATTTCAATAATTTCTGGTCTGCTTTAAAGTGAACTGCATGCATTNGAGTATCCATAGGTTAATTGGTTTTACGCCCACGNGGNTGAGCTTGTGAATAAATTGAATTTAACTTCGCAAACGAATTGTGGGTATAAATTTGAGTNGCTGANANNTTNGCGTGTCCGAGCAAATCTTTCAANGTCTCGAGTCCGGTGCCACGGTTAAGCATATGTGTCGCAAANGTATGACGCAACACATGAGGACTCTTTTTANCCAACGTCGTTACCTNTCCAAGATAGCTATTTATTTTTCTATAAGCAAATGCCGGATAGAGTTTATTACCACTTTCTAAGACAAGTAATTCAGGTGTTTTCTGTGTTTTTTCGTGCCTTAATTCTAAATATTCTTCTATCTGCTTCTGTAAGCTTTTTGAAATAGGGATGATACGTTCTTTGTTTCTCTTACCAAGGACCTTGANCTGTCCCTGATGAACATCATCTAGTTTTAAACCTATGAGCTCACTCAGTCTAATTCCTGTCTGATAAAAAAGTTCAAACATTAGGCCATCTCTCTTACCTTCAAAATTGTCTTCAAATAATCCTTGAAGCTTTTCTAGTTTCAACTCTGACTCTTTGACAAATTGTGGNAAATGCTTTTCACTCTTTGGACCACTTACCTTTCCCATTGGGGANGATTTAATATGCTGTTCTTTTACCAACCACTTATAAAAACTTCGTAATGAAGCAAGCTTTCGATTCACAGATCTGTTTTTCAGGCCATTTTCAATCAGGTGAACAATCCAAGAACGAATGTAAGAAGCGCTCAAATCAGAAAACTCATTTAATTTCTTGATGTCTGAATATATAAGGAAATCGTTTAAATCACGCTCATAGGCTTTCAGTGTATGCGCTGAATAGCGCTTTTCAAACTTGAGGTATGAAATGAATTTTTCGAACATAAAAAAAAGGAGTCAAATGACTCCTTTTAATAACGTATATTTTTAAATAAGGTTACCCTTCCAATGATTGCATTCTCTGCTTATAAGAAGCGCGGATAATTTGCTGTCTTTTTGTAATAGAAGGTTTTTCGAATTGCTTACGTCCACGTAACTGAAGCATAACTTTAGTTTTTTCGAATTTCTTCTTGTACTTTTTGAGAGCTCTTTCGATGTTCTCTCCTTCTTTAATCGGTATAATTAACATATTCTTTGATATTTATATTGATATCGGTGGGCAAAGATACGGTATTTTCTAGTTCCTACAAGAAATTATTTCAAAATTTCTCTAGAAATTACAATTTTCTGTATTTCTGAGGTCCCTTCCCCAATTGTCATGAGTTTTGCATCCCTTAAAAACTTCTCTGCAGGATACTCTTTGGTATAACCATATCCACCCATTACCTGCACAGCCTCATTTCCACATCGTACCGAAACTTCTGAAGCATAATACTTTGCATAGGCCCCTGCTTTGGTTACCGGCTTCTTATTATCTTTTAAATATGCCGCTTGAAAGGTAAGTAGCTCTGCGGCTTCGACTTCAGTCGCCATATCCGCTAGCTTAAATGCGATCGCTTGAAAGTGAGAAATGGGTTTACCAAACTGTTCTCTTTCCTTGGCGTACTTCACAGAGGCTTCATAAGCACCTCTTGCAACACCACAGCTCAACGATGCAATAGATACTCTCCCACCATCTAGGATCTGCATGGCTTGTTTGAAGCCAGCTCCAACCTCACCAATAACATTAGATTCGGGGATACGCACGTTATCAAAAATGAGCTCTGCAGTTTCACTCGCTCGAACACCTAACTTCTCTTTTATTTTTACAGCTGAAAACCCGGGAGTTCCTTTTTCAATGATAAAGGCAGTGATGCCATTACTATCTAGAAGATCCCCAGTTCTAATCAAAACCACTGCTACGTCTCCCGATAAACCGTGGGTAATCCAGTTTTTAGTCCCATTCAACACCCAATGGTCACCGTCTTTGACTGCTGTCGTTTTCATGCGCATGGCATCCGAGCCTGTATTCGCCTCAGTCAAGCCCCACGCACCAATCCATTCTCCACTAGCAAGCTTTGGTAAATACTTTCTTTTCTGTTCTTCATTTCCATGATAAAAAATATGACCCGTACATAACGAATTGTGGGCTGCAACACTCAAACCGATTCCACCGCAAACCTTACCGAGCTCCATAAGTGCTGTCGCATACTCAGCATAACCGAAACCAGAACCACCATATTCCTCAGGTATAAAAATACCAAGGAGACCAAGCTCTCCAAGTTTTTTCATCGTATCTACAGGAAAGGTTTCATGATCATCCCAACTCTTCATATTTGGTTTAATCTCCTTTTCTGCAAAGTCACGGACCATTTGTGCAATCATGCCCTGATTTTCGTTCTGCTCAAAATTCATATATCTAATGATTAATTACTGCTTAATAGGAGACTAAATTTACAATATTCTTACTATATCCATTTAGCTTTTCGTCTCCTTTAAGAAAGCTAAGGTTTACTAAAAAATTAAATCCTGCTATAGAGCCTCCACAGCTTTTAACAAGCTCTGCCGCAGCGGCAGCCGACCCACCTGTAGCCAATAAATCATCATGAATAAGTACATTTTGACCATGAATAACGGCATCCTCGTGCATTTCTATTTCTGCGCTTCCATATTCAAGCTCATATGAATAGCTAATCTTTTTATAAGGAAGCTTTCCTTTTTTACGAATTAAAATAAAAGGCACCTTCAGTGCTATGGCCAGAGGGTAGCCGAATAAAAAACCACGACTTTCTATACCTGCAATTGCATCAATATTTTGGTCACTATAAATACTGGCTAAATGAGTGATTACCTCTTGGGAAAGTTCTGGTTCTAACATAATCGTGGAGATGTCCTTAAATAGGATGCCAGGCTTTGGAAAGTCGGGCACATCTCTAATTATATTTTTAAGCTTGTCTTCTAAAAGCATGTGCAAATTTAATGAAGGTTTAGGGGATTAGGAATTTTTCTCTGTGTTTTTAAAAAAACTTATTCAATGATGAGGTATGGAAATAGCTTATCAAAAGTCTTTGAATCAATCAGTTTTGATTTTTTTATTTCTGTTATATTTTTAAATCCATTCGATTGCGTCCTCATCTTAACAATTGAATTTGCCTGAGCATAGCTCAAATAAGGATGTTTGTATAGGTCTTCAAATGTTATGGTGTTTAATCGTAATTTCTGCACTTTATCACTATCAATAAAAAGCTGCTCAGTCAATGCTTCATATGTCTCAGGTCTCATTTTCCATACTTCAAGAAGCTGCTCAGTCTTATAATATCCTCCTATTTTGGTGCGATACTTTATAATCTGAGACGCATAAAACGGACCAACCCCTCTAAGTGAGACCAGCTGTGCCGAATCAATAACATTCAATTCTAAAATTGGCTTCAGCTTAATATGATCACTCGAAAGGACTTTACCCTCTTGCTTATTCACTGGGTCAGAAGCATTCGGATAAAAAGTAGAATCTTTAATCAAGGTCATGAGTGCTTTTGGGAAAACATAAATCTTATTAAGCGCATCATTTGACGATATACCTGATTTTATAAACTTCATTACGACAGCTGCCTGTTTTTGAGATAATCCCAAATACCTCCATTCAGCTTCACTATATTCATTTGGATCAAATTTCCGAGGCGGTAACCTATATTTTGATTGGCTTTTTTGTTTTCTTTGATTCGTCTGCTTAAGCGCTCCTTTAGGGAGCAACTCTTGCTCGTTTATTCTCTTTACATCCTCAATAGAGAGCATAATTTCGGGTTCAGAATAATAATGAATAAGCCTAGGAATGAAGACAACGAAAACAGCCAAAACAAAAAAAACGACTAATCCTCGACGCGTTTTTTTTGAAATATAAAAAGGATTATTAATCGTTTAATGATTTAATCTTATGAAACATCTTTGGCTCCCTTAATGGCATTAAAATAACGCGCGAGTTCTTTCTTTACGATAGGGAAAAGGAAAAATAAACCAACCATATTAGGAAAAACCATGGCGAAAATCATGGCGTCGGAAAAGCCCCATATTGAATCCATACTCGCTGCTGCACCAATAACAACAAATCCCAAAAAAAGAAATTTGTAAGCTAAATCAGCCGAACGCCCTCGACCAAATAAGAATTTCCAAGACTGCAAACCATAATAAGACCATGAAATCATTGTAGATACGGCAAATAATACAACTGCTATTGTCAGAAACACCTTGGAATAAGGAATATAAGCAGCAAAGGCCTGGGAGGTTATACCAGCACCTTCATACGCAACTCCATCAATCATCACAGAACCCGAACCATCCAATACATAACTTGACTATTCCGTGCCATCCGAGCCCTCCAACACATAATTTGACTATTGTGAACCACCCGATACATAATTTAACTATTCTGAGCCTTACAATACATAACTCGACTATTCTGGGCCATCCCAGCCATCCAATACATAATTTCACTATTCTAAGCCATCCAATACATGATTTGACAATTCTTAGCCACCCAAAACATAATTTGACTATTCTGAAACATCCGAGCCATCCATTACATAATTTGACTAGTCTGAAACCTCCAATACATGATTTGACTATTCTGAGCCATCCGAACCATCCAATATATAATTTGACTATTCTAAGCCATCCAATACTGTATTGATTATATTGACTCATCCGAGCCATTCAATTCATAATTTGACTATTCTGTACATAATTTGCCTATTCTGAGCCATTCAAGCTATCCAATATTTACTTAGACTACCCTGACCCATCCAATACATAATTTTACTATTCTGAGCCATCCGAGCCCTCCGATACATAATTTTGTTATTCTGAGCCATCCGAGCCATCCGATACATAATTTGACTATTCTGAGCCATCCAAGACAT
>NYTQ01000121.1 GCA_002683585.1 Cryomorphaceae bacterium | reverse complement strand
AAAAGCGCCAATAACCTTATTGTTCTGGATATGAGCCAAACCAAATATTGCGACTCATCCGGGCTTAGCGCCATACTGATCGCGAATAGGCTTTGTAAAGACACAAACGGTTCTTTTCATTTGGCTGGACTGCAACCTGATGTTCTTAAACTAGTACAAATTGCTCAGTTAGATAAAGTACTCAACCTGAGTGAAAATGCAGACAGCGCAATTGCCACTTTAAAATAGTGAACTTCTCTGTAACCATTCTTGGAAGTGGTGCTGCACTACCCACTAAAAACAGAATGCCAACAGCGCAATATGTCAATTGCAACAACCGTCATTTTTTAATTGATTGTGCTGAAGGAACCCAACTTCAGCTTCGGAAATATAAGATTAACTTTCAAAAAATTAGCCACATATTCATTTCACACCTTCATGGTGATCATTATTTCGGATTGATAGGTCTGATAAGTACCATGAATTTATTNGGAAGAGAAAAAGAGCTAACTATTTATGGTCCGAAAGAACTCGAAAATCTGATTCGCCCAATGTTNGAGTTCGGAGGTGCACGATTGGGGTTTAATGTNAGTTTTGTGCAATTGAAGATGGATACGAAGACAATTATATATGAAGATGATATTGTNGAAGTCNACAGCTTTCCATTGGTNCACAAAATTCCAACATGCGGCTTTNTAATCAAAGANAAACCAAAACCACTNAAGATTAACCAAAAAAAAATANNAGAATATAATTTAAAAATTGAACACTTTAATGCTTTACAGAACGCTCAAGATATTGTTCTTGAATCTGGAGAAAGATGCAAATACCAAGAGCTTACATTACCGGCAAAAGACGCTTTGAGTTATGCCTATTGTTCGGATACCAAAAAAAGTTTAAGTATTTCAAAATATGTGAAAAGTGCTACGGTTTTATACCATGAGGCAACATTTCTCATAAAAGATCAGAAAAGAGCAAATGCCACAGCGCACTCTTCGACAAAGGATGCTGCGGAAATAGCTTCCGAGGCAAGAGTTCAAAAGCTGCTTGTGGGTCATATTTCATCTCGCTACAAAACGAATGATCAGCACCTTAAAGAACTTAAAGAGCTATTTTTAAATAGTGATGTTGTGGAGGATGGAATGTGTATTGATCTGACTAAAGTATAATCAAAGACTTAATAGTCATCATGATCAAGAAAAAGCTTATAAAAATTGTAATAAATAATACCGCAGCCTCTACCCTATTTTTAGTCTCCACTACAATCTGTTCTTTTTTGTGAAGAGATGCCGTTTGAAAAGCTACTTTGTCTACGATAAATAATTTCATGACCTCATGATTTAATTTGTGTTGTAATTGTCGCATTGTTGTGTTTGTTTGTGCTTACAAAGATGATACAGTCTCCTCTGAGAAAACAGCTTAAATAATAGATAAAAAGTAAATTAAAGAAGCCTACACAGTAAAACATAAGTATTGATGCAATTGCTCTTACACAAAAACACTTAGTTCGATTAAAATGAAATAGATGCGTTATTTAATTGAGTCTTGTATCTTTGTCAAATCGCTTAAATTNTTCATCAAGAAAGCAGACCGAAAAGACAAGAAAATTTCATATGACCAAATTATACAAACTACTCTTTTACCTTTTGATATCGGTAAAATCAATTGCTTGTGATGATAGTTCATTTAGCTTAATAAATCAAACTGATAATGGTGATGGCACCTATACATATGAAATTGAATTATGTAACCAAATGTTGGGTCTTGAGGGAATCCCAGATGGCTTTGAATTGGTTTTTTCAGGAGGTACATTTACTAACATTCTTAGTTTTTCGCCTAACTCATTATTCACCTCAGGANCAGATGAGTACATTGGCANNATCNAAGGTGCAGGCACATCAATTGTTTGGGCGCTTCAAACCATATTTCCAGTTCATAATTCTAACTTATTTTGCAATAATATTAGCATAACAACTCAAGGCGAACCAGGTCTTATTGATATAGATTACCATCAGGGTTACCCTGGTTGTACTGATCAATTTATTTTCCCTTTATCTCCCGCNTGTGAAATCGAATTAGCGCTGGGGAATCAAACCCTTTGCGACCCACTAACCAATACCTACACGCAAGAAGTTATCGTTTCTTATGAGAACCNTCCGGCTTCTGGAACATTAGATGTAAACGGTCAATCTTTTGNCATTACCCCCAGCCCACAAACGATAACCTTAACAGGGTTAATAGCGAACGGCAACCCCGTAAATGTAAGTGCCTCATTTTCAGCAGAAGCAACTTGCAGTATCTTTATTAATGGACTATTTATCTCGCCTTTATCTTGTATTTGTGCTGTAAGTGCAGGAACCACAGAGGCAATTACCTCTGATGCATCAAATACTGATTTTATTCTTTGCTTTAACGAAACAATAGAGCTAACAAGCACGGGATACACGTTACCGAACGCCTCCCCAAATTCTAGTATGGGATATGCNCTATACACTTGTTTACCGACGACAAACAATCCGACAACAGATGTATGTTTTTCAGGACAATACGTTATTGGAGATGTNGCGAGTAGTGTCAACGATGGTACGTTTGNNCCTGCGATAGCGGCCCCAAATCAAACCATTTGGATGGTNCCAATTACAATGGATATGGCCACTCCTCCTCTATTTAATCATGATGTAGATGATGATGGTTGTTTTGCCATGGGTACACCAATTGAAATCACCTATTTGAATCCCATAACAACATCGGAAATATCAGATTGTGGTTCTGGCACTGTGAACATAANTGTAAGTGGTGGATTTCCTGAATTCTTTATTGGTGATTACAATGTAATAAATACNGGATCAGGCACCTTGAGCGCTACAACTATAAATAACAGTGGAGGCTCAGTAACAATATCGGGATTAATCAATGGAGNNACCTACAGTTTGGGTATTACAGATGAAAATGGTTGTTCTCAAGTAATCTCCGGGATTTTCACCTGTTTTGAATGTGGAAGTTGTACAACCCCTGACTGCCTTATTGCCGGTGCGTACCCAGACTATGAAACCGCAGCNGATCCTATGAATCAGTGTTCACAAATAAACTTGATGGCCTCAAACCCAATTAACGGTGGTGTATTTAAATCATACCATGAGTTGACCTCATCCCCAGATGGAACAATCGGTATTATTATCTCTGCTGGTGTTAATGCTGCGGGAGGGACTTCCTGCACTGTAGATCGGATAGCCAACCTTTATCCTGTAAATGGACCTTGTACGGCNGGAACAGGTATAGCACCNTCATCCTTAGGATCGAATGGCTCTCCATTTTACAACCCTGAATTCNCGGGTTTAATGCCCAATACGACCTATATCTTAGAAGTGATATTCACAGTACCATCGGGATGTGATTTGGTGGACCACTGCGAATCCTATTACTACCCTGAAATATGTCAGATCACAGATGTCTCAGGCTTTGTCATGTTCTGTAATCCTGCTGATAATACTTACAGCGCGGAAGTGACCGTAACTTATTCAGCAAACCCAGAAAATGGAACACTTGACATCTCAATGCCGGATACACAATCTTTCGCTATTACCTCAAGTCCACAAACAGTAGTCATTAATGGACTTATTGCAGACGGTCAATTGGTTGATGTCAATGCCGCGTTTAGTGCCGAAAACAGCTGCTCATATACAGCGCTTGATTTATTTGAAGCACCGAGTATTCCTAATCTTCAAATTACCGATCCTGAAGCAGTTTGTGAACCACAATCTGTGAGTTTAACAGCCATAGAAATAACTGAAGGCAGCACGGGAGAGGGCTCGCTAAGCTACTGGACAGATGCAGGTGCGACCTCAGTTCTTTTGAATGAATCGGCAATTACATCATCGGGCGTGTATTATGTTCAAAGCGAGAATAGCTNCGGNTGTATTGACATTGAGGCTGTGAACGTATCGGTAAATCCTTTGCCCAATGCGCCAATCGTTTCGGATAATCTAATCTATTGCAATAATCAAGCACTCAATCTCATGGAGGCCCAAGGTAGCAATGGAATTTACACTTGGTATTCTGACCTAGCCTTATCTCAAGTGATCGGAAATGGCTCNACCTATTTNCCAGAAAGTTTAATAGGNACAACTTCCTATTTTGTGACCGCCTCCGAAAGTAACTGCGAAGGACCTTTTGCACAAATTCAAATTGAGATTGAAGATTGTGGAATTGTAATTCCGACCGCTTTTACTCCTGACGGAGATATGGTAAATGATCTCTGGAATATAGAAAACATTGATACTGTTTATCCTAACAATAAAGTATTCGTCTATAACAGGTGGGGGAATCTTATTTATCAATCAATTGAGGGCGGTTACAACCAAATGCAATGGAACGGTACCTATAATGGAGAAAACCTTCCTGTTGGGACATATTATTTCATCATTGAGTACAATGATAATTTCACAGCTTCTTCAAGTGGAATTGTAACCATCATTAAATAAAAAGCCTCCCCTAAGGAAGGCTTTAAATGAAGAAACTTAAACATTAAAGGGGTTTATTGCACAACAAGTTTTTGTGTTGTGGCATATTGATTTTGGTTTGAAAGATTGATGAAATAAATCCCTGGCTTCAATCTTTTAGTTTGAAATGAGTTTTGCATTGCAATATCCATCTGTTCTACAGTTTGACCTCCTGCATCCGAAATNGTCAANGTATTGAATTCGTTATCTGTCCAAGTCACTGTAGCATTCTCTGAGGTTGGATTTGGAAATACTTTTACTGAGGTGGAAGCAAGCTCATTAGTATGCGCAAGATCATTGCTATATACATTGGTATGAACTTCTTTTGAACAGCCATTAATATCCATAACCGTTACCTGATAAAAACCCTCTGAAACACTGTAAAGATCTTCTGATATATCCCCTGTATTCCATGTATACGTGTACGGAGCAGTTCCTCCTTCCACGGTTAGATTGATGTCAATNTAAGGTGTATCTGTCATCGGATCCTCAATTTCAACATTNACATTTATNTCCTCAGCTTGCAAGACCTCATAACTTGAATACGAGATACATCCGTTACCGTCCGTAAGNGCNAGCCTNTAGGTACCAGCTTGCAAATTATCTAAATCCTCTGTGTTGGCACCATGCATCCAATCATAAGAAAAATCAGGTTCACCTTGTACTACAGTAATATCGATTGCACCGGAGCTTGCTCCGTGACAGTTTATATGCTCAATATTTTCCTCTATTAAAATTGGAGTGGAACCTTGAACAACAAATGTAGTATCCAAATTACAACCCGTTGCATCCATGATATTCACCTCATATTCACCTGCCGAAAGGTTTGATAAGAGCAGTCCTTGAGCGCCATTTGTCCAAAGTGCTTCGTAAGGTGCATTTCCTCCAATAATTTCTAATTCAACTTGCCCACCNTCTTCNTGGCAAGCAAAAGAAACATTTGCATTTAATGCCAATATATTGAAATTCAAAGCCATTTCTACGGCCCCTCCAGCATCTAATCTACCTTCACCTATTAGACCTGCATAATCAGGATTAACATCATCAATAACACTCGATGAGGTCTTGAGTATGTATTCGATATCATCATTGCTTAAACAAGGGTTTACCGCCAACATTAAAGCCACTGTGCCAGAAACCAATGGTGCGGCATAAGAGGTACCTGAGGANATTAAATTCCATCCTTGAGCAGGGCTCAAATAGACATCGTAACCAGGTGCGCAAAGATCAACCGCAGCATTATGCTGATGTGTAGATGAAGAATTACCAATAATTCGNTCATGGTTGTCTTCAGNACCAATACTTGTTACTGAAAAAACATTTTCATAGGATGCAGGANATACNAGATTNTCNGCCCCACCACACGTTGACCCATTTCCAGCTGCAGCAACCAGAAAAGAACCATTGTCATAAACCGTATTAATAACATCCTGTATATAGGGGTTATACTGACATCCTGATGTCCAACTCATATTAATTACTTTATACCCAGCATACGATGCCTCTAATACCGCGTTATAGTTCATATTGTAGCTTGCNAGCGTACTATTATAGCCAATGTGGCTTTGAAGAATATCATTATTCGTTCCACCTGCAGCAANGATGGCAACTGCNGTGCCATGAGTTGTTGAGGTTGTATTTCCAGGATCAGAATAAATNACCTCACTCTGCAATTCAGAATGCCCAAGATCAGCACTTTGATCAGATATCACGATTGTAATATCAGGGCTTCCCGTGGTAAATTCCCAGGCACCTTGTGCATTAATTAATCCNAGGGCATAATGATCTCCAGTNTCAACATAATCATTTGGCGTAGCAAGGGTTTCATATTCGGGGGCGTATTCAACTTTCGAAAGCGCAGGNACATCATTCACTAATTTAGCATANAAATCAACCCGGTTCGTCNCTTCAGAACGAAACTCAAAAACATTTTTTAATGATGCCTTTCTAGCGGATGGGAAGGCACGATGCACTGAAGAAATGCCCATGGCAAAAATCGCCTCATTTAATTCCAAGTCATTCGATACAAGCTGTCCTTTAGCATTAAGGAAAGGAATATCTGCGGGATTAGATATCGTAGCCCAAATATTGGCCTGAAGTTGGTCCTGAGCATTGGTGTTAAAAATTGAAAGAAAGAAAAATGTAAACGANAACGTCTTGAGTAAGTTTAAAGTTTTCATAACTGAGTTTTTAAGAGTTATATCAAATCTCCTTTAACTTCATAGACATAAAAAAAAAAATATGCGTGTAAAACTGAAAATACGCGACGCTACGAAACAGTCAATACGTATTGATTGTCGAACATTTACGTGTTATTACTTAGAAGCTAAAAGTAAANCTTAGCCTATTTTTGGGAATATCGAAATAAGATAATCGATGCAATAGCAAAGAAAAAGTTGGGAATCCATACGGATAACAAGGGAGGGAACCCGACGTTCAAAGCAGCAACAGTCAACATTTTCATNGCAAAAATGTAAACGAAAACAATACCCAATCCTATCGCGATATTTACACCAACCCCTCCTCTTCTTTTTTGAGATGCCACCGAAACTCCAATTAGTGTTAAGATATATGCTGCAAATGGATAAGATGTTCTTTGGTGCAATTCTATTTCATACAANGGAACTAGAGCAGAACCTTTCAAACGCTCCCGGCCAATAAATGATTTTAATTCTGAATACGTCATNGTCTCTGCGGTATTTTCCCTTTGTGCCATATCAGANATACTAAAATCAAACGTNGTATCCAACTCNTGAATATGANGAATAGAAATCGAATCTTTATAAAAACGTTTTTCATAAAAATCATGAAGCA